>DJWN01000126.1 GCA_002440975.1 Bacteroidales bacterium UBA6229 | reverse complement strand
GCATTTCACTAAACGAAAGACCCTCTAAAAGCATCATTAGCTCATCTCTTTTGAGTTCTAATGACTGGCCGTTAACGGCTCTTTGTGCTTTGTACCTGCCCTTTTCTAATCGCTTGTAATACAAAGCAAACCCATCACCATCCCAATAAAGCAGTTTGATGTGGGTGCGTGTCTTGTTCANNTGTTCAAAAACACAAAAACATCGCCTGAAATGGGGTCTTTAATTAAATAATTACGCACAATACCAGCCAGTCCGTCAAAACCATTACGCATATCTGTAGGCTGGACGCACAGAAAATAGCGCAGCTTGTTGCTCAAACCAAACATGCTAAAAGCTTACCTTGATGCTCATGCCATTGGCAAAGCTGAAAACGATCTCACCCTGCGACTGCTCAATAGTTCTTTGCACCAATGGATCCTGCTGCTTTGCCTTTGAAGCTTCGGGAAAGATCTCAACAAATGCGGCATCTTTCTTCTTTTGCGCATTACGGAATTTCCTGACCCAATACTCAAAAGCTGTTGGTTGCATGCCAATACTGTGTGCATAATCTGCCATCTTCATGCCGCTTTGCTTCCAGGCTTCTACTTTGGGGAGCATGTTACTATCTTGATTCTTCATATGATTTTTCTGACAAAAGTAAAGTGGCAATTAGTCAGGTAAAATATGCGGTTGGTCGGGCGGATACCGCTCTCCGGCTTTTCGGCTCTTTACAAATATGTTGCAGTCATCGGCGTAACGACAGAAACTATGTCCCCGATTTTCCAACTCCCTATCCAACTCATCTAAGACAATATTGGATAGTAGTGGGGAGAGGGGACCGCCCTGTGGTGTGCCTGCTGTGCGTTGTTCTACAAGTCCGTCTTGCATCATTCCGGCTCTAAGGTAGGCATTATCAATCTGAGTAATCGCTTATCTCCTATGCCTTTACTTAGTCTTTGCATTAGTCGGTCGTGGTTGATTTTGTCGAAAAACTTCTCCATATCAATATCCACTACCCATTCTTTGCCCGTTTTGATGAAACACGAGGCTTGCTCAACCGCCTGCTGTGCGCTTCGACCCGGTCGAAAGCCATAGCTGTTCTCGCTGAACATCGGATCGTAGTGTAGGATTAGCTTCTGATAGATTGCCTGCTGGACTAATCGGTCTTTGACCGTAGGTATGCCAAGCATGCGTTTGCCTCCACCCGGTTTGGGTATCTCTACTTTGCGTACAGGACTTACCTGATAGCTTTGCTCAAGTATTTCCTTACGCAAGTTGTTGATATGCTCTCCCATCCATTGGCGAAGTTCCGTTACATCCATCTTGTCTATGCCTCCACTGCCTTTGTTGGACGATACTTGTTTGTAGGCTGTGTTTAAGTTCACATAATCTACTACCTCCTCTAAAATGTTTGTGGTTAAGGTACGCTGTCTTTCCAATTGCGAAAGATATTCAACTCCTTTGCCATGATCCTTGATAGTGCCGCTATCGGTTTCTTGGTTAGGCGAATGGGGAGGCCTGTCAAATAGTGTAATTTGACCTCCTCCCTGTCTTTTCTGTTGCTCTTCTCTTTTACGCATTGTTATAGTGCTTGCCTTGATTAATAAATTCAGGCCTTCGGTAGTTTGTGAGACCTCCAACTCTCTATGCTGGCTCGTTACCTTACCTAATATGCCCTCTGCTGACTTCTCTACGATGATCGCTCGCTGGTTGCCCTTTGAACTATCTGGCCTCCCAAATCCCGTAGAGACCTCCCGGGGTAAGTAGTAACCCTTTCATTTTGATGTGCCGGATTTACCTCTCTTTCCTCCGGATGACTATTGGGCGTCCTGATTTATGGCTCAGTTACCCTGAAAGACAGGCCTCGTATCCGGTTTCTGTTCGTCACATCAAAATTTTGTCTTGGGCTTCCTTCAGATTCACAATCGCTCGTGACACCCTTGCCTTCGACTGTGGGATTCCTGTCATCGGTGCTCCCTGGGGACTTGTGAGTTCCCTCACGCACCCGTTAGGTTTATTACATGCCCGGCACACCAATAGCAGCAACCCTGTCTGGGTTGCGCGCTATCAAGCCAAACCATCACTTCAAATCATCACCGGGCTGGAGCCCCCAAGAATTGGGCCTGCCTGTCTGCCGCCAGGTAGATCTACTGCCAGGTAGAGGTTGGGGGCAAAAATAACATCTAACAAACACTCTGCAAATAAAATGTCAGGGCGGCCTGCTCCGTCAGCCATGCGGAGCCCCTTAAAAAATCCAAAAACATTTTTTAATACACACTTTCCTCAAAACGCTTGCTCACTCTCTTGCTTCTTCAAACGCACTTTTTTTGGGAACTTGACGCCTGTCCCGTCGCAATGCAAGCGGGAAAAAGGAAAAGTTCCATCTATAAAAACATGAGTTGTTTACATAAATCTTCATGTCCTTTCCGAAAATGACCACGTCTACATCAAAGCCGTTCGAGTCCACATCGTAGAGGTTCGTGTCCACATCGTAGAGGTTCGTGTCCATTCCACAACTTTTGGCCGTTGGCGATTAGCCACGCTATCGGGGGATAGTTTAACATCTTAAAATACATACTGTCCTCAATCAATACCCTTGCTAACACTCTTGCTTCTTTAATCGCACTTTTTTTTTTAACTTGGAACATGTCCCGATGCATTAGCTATCGGAAACAAGAAAAAGTTCCAGAAGAATTATAGATATAGCGCAACCCATTCTGGGTTGAAATCCTTACTTACATCATACCTGCTACAATAGCAGCAACCCATTCAGGGTTGCGCTATTTTACAAAAAATTAATCTTCATTTACTGCTTAAATCGACAAAGGCTGAGTTTGCTCAGCCTTTTGTCGGGGTGATATCCCGCCGTGGCGGGAGAACCTCCGACCTCGTCGTCCCGAACGACGCGCGCTAACCGGACTGCGCTACACCCCGAACTTCGCGCCCCGCCAAAGGCGGGACTACACCCCGAACTTCGCGCCCCGCCAAAGGCGGAGCTAATCCAGAACTTCCCGCCCGGATTCCTGTGGAGCCATGCTCCAAAGCACTTTGCAAAAATACACCAAGATTTGTTTCCTGCAAAATAATGATCAACTATTCGCTGCCATATTCTCCATGCCAGGGCTCCAGCTTTTCATCGTGTATCAGCTGACTTAAAACTAACCGCAACTCCCCAAAACTAACCTTCTCGCCCAACACTTCTTTTGCCGGACCAAGCCGCGCATCTTCTGTCTCCAGAAAGTATTCAGAAATAAGGTTTAGCTTGTCTTCAGCCACTAATTGTCGGGCCTGCAGCTTGCCCTCTTTGATCAGCAAGGCCGCATGACCCTCTATTGTACTCACAGCAAACCCACGTAGTTCTGCCGTTTCTTCCATAGATTTGCCCGCCAAAAGATGCTCCAGCGTAATGGCGTATGTGGTTCCTTTCGTTTGCTTTTGTTTAACAGCTGCTGGTTCAACATTTTCAGTATCAGTTTTATCAATTTTCTCCTTCCCCACGTAATCAACCACCAAGGCAAGCAACTCCTGTCCGTAAGCAGCCAGCTTGCGTTTACCAATACCATTGATGGCTTTGAGCTCAATCATGCTCACCGGCAGTTTGGAGGCGATCTCCTGCATCGATTTGATGGTGATTACCCTGTAATGCTCCAAATCATCATCCATCGCACGCATATTTCTCCACCTCTTCAGCGATTCGAACAAAGGCTTGTGATAGGCAACAGGCGTTTCTTGTTTTGCTTTCCCGAAGGCACTTACAGCCTTACCCAAAGCAGCATCATTACGGATTTTCAGATAGGCCTTTGTTTCAAAACCCTGCTCCTTGCATTGCCTGAGCGTGGCCAGCTTTACGCGAAGCTGTTCCTCCACCTGCTCTTCCAGACCAGTAAATCGCTTCCTGACTTGCTTATTGTCCGTTTCTACCGTAAAATCCTGCTTTGTAAGTGAAGTAGTAAGCTGCTCCAGAAAGTAATCAACGGCTTTTTTTACCCTTTCCTGCAAAGCCTGGTTCTGCTCCGGATTGTCCGAAGCATCGAACAACTGCCTTAGCTGTGGCCCGAATCGCTGACTCACATTTACAAGCTCATTCAATTTATCGATAGCATTCGAAACCAGTGCCAAATAAGCCGTCTGAATGCTTCCACTGTTTTCGTTGGCAATTTTGTAAATGATTTTAAGCAGCCTCAGCAAAGGCTGAAAATCGAACAGTTCAACAAGTAAATTAAACTCATATGCTCTTCTGGCTTTTTCCAAACCGGCTTCATCCGGACTGCGATTTGGAATCTCATGCAGAAAACCGTTCACCGCAGCATCAGCACCTATCCCACGGGGCTGAAGCCGTGATTTCAACACAACGCCTTCAAACTTGGTGCACCGGCTCAAGGCCACATACACCTGTCCGTGCGCAAAGGCGGCATTGGCATCAATAATTACTTTTTCAAAGGTTAGCCCCTGACTTTTATGAATGGTAATTGCCCAGGCAAGCTTCAATGGGTATTGCTTAAAGCTACCGATAATCTTTTCTTCGATCTGCTGGGTTTTTTCGTCCAGATGATATTTCATATTATGCCAGGTAAGCGGCTCCACGTCAATGGTTTCATCGTCGCATTGCACCACCAGTTTGTCTTCCTCCCTGGCTATCAACCGTCCTATTTTTCCATTGTAAAAGCGTTTCTCGGGCGACAGGTCATTCTTTACAAACATCACCTGCGCTCCCACTTTCAGCTCCAGTTGTTCATCAGCCGGATAGGCCATTTCCGGAAATTCCCCTTCAACTGTTGCTTCAAAAATCCAGCTCTTTCCTTTTAGCTGTTTCAATTTCAGCTGGTTAATCTGGTCGGCCTGATAGTTATGCGTGGTAAGCGTGATGTACCCTTCCTTTTCGTCGGGATCAAAATCAGGATGGTAGCGGCTGTTGAGCTTTTCGAGCGTTGACATATCCAGTTGATTATCGCGTATGCGATTCAGGATATCGATAAAATACTGGTCCTGTTGCCTGTAAATATGTTTCAGTTCGATGGTCACATAATCTGAGGCTTTGAGGGCGTGGCTGCTAAAAAAATAAACCGAGTCGTAATATGGCCTGAGCAGCTGCCATTCCTCTTCGCGAGCTACCGGTGCCAATTGCTGAATATCGCCGATCATCAGAAGCTGTACCCCACCAAAAGGCAAATCTCTCCTTCTGAAACGGCGCAAAACCCTGTCGATAGCATCCAGCAGATCGGCACGTACCATGCTGATTTCGTCAATAACCAGCAGATCCAATCGTTTTATCAGCCTGATCTTCTCCCGTGTAAAACGCTGATATCGCGCTTCATAAGCTGGTTGTTCTGCCTGTGGATTGGATAACAAAGCTTGTAAAGCAGCTTCGGGCAGCTGTGGCCCGAACGAAAACTGAAAAAAGGAATGGATGGTCACGCCACCTGCATTGATGGCTGCCACACCTGTAGGTGCAACCACCACATGATGTTTTGAAGTGAGGTTGGGAAGGTTTTTTAAAAAGGTGGTCTTTCCCGTTCCGGCTTTTCCGGTGAGATAAACATGCCGGTTGGTAAACTGAATGAAACCGGCCGCAAGCTCAAGCTGTTGATTAGTAATAACTGTATCCATGCCAACTATTGGTTAGTTGCTTATGCTTAAAAACACATCAAAAATTGAACGCCTAATATAAAAATTTTCGGCTTACCAATTGATATAATGCATGATAAACCCTTCGTCTTGATAGCCCCCAATCACCTGACTGCGCCCTTCTTCAGCATCGGCACGGCTGATAAAAGCATTGGAAGTCCGGTGCCCCCGATCGGCTGCACCCCATCCCGGAAATTGTTTGATCAACAGGTCGTTGAAAATATAAGTCAGATCAAAATCCTGCTTCTCCTGATGAATATTACTCACAAAAGCATGGTAATCCTTCTGGCCGCTATTTTCGGGATCGCAATAGCATGACGAAAATACAAAATAATAATAAGGCCCGCGACTCAAATCAACAACTGGTGAATCGATAAAGATATTTGTGATCGAATCTTCCACAATTCTTTCGGGATTGGTGGTGTTTTTGTAAATGCTGCCAACGAGCTTGTAACACACATCTATCCCCATGATAAAGATATCCGGATCGCCATCCAGGTCAAAGTCACCAAAGCAGACAATGCCTTCGCTCACCCAGGGAAGCCCTGCCATAAAATCTTCAAAAATCCCTTGTCCTTTGTTCTCGTACAGGATGGTATAAGGACGTTCGAGGCTTTCGCCGGCTATCAGGATATCCATATCGCCATCCGAATCGAAATCGGCCACATCCATATGCACATTTTTCAGCGGCCTGAATCCTGATATTCTTTGCTCGTCGAAATACAGACTTTTATTACCCAGAAAAAGCCGGGTATATGGCTTGCCATCAACATCGGCTCCTGCCAGCACAAAATCATTCAGCTCATCACCGTTAAAATCGGCCCAGGCCACAGCACTGTTGGTCAAGGCCGGGAAAGATTGCGGGTGAAGCAGGTAATTACCTTCTTTGTAAATGTATAAGCGGCTTACAGGGCGGCCGTTCCAGCTTCCGGTGATAAATATATCCAAAAAACCATCTTTGTTGGCATCGCCCCATCGTGCTTCACCATTGATAACGCCTGGCATGTCAAAGCTTCTTATAGCAAACTCACCCGAGCTGTTCTCCAAAATTACCGTCCGGTTTCTGCCCGAGGCATCCATTCCGGTAAGCAAAATATCAAGATCATTGTCCTTATCGAAATCAGCAATTTCGGCATGGCCATCAACTAAAGCCGGCACCTGCATCTGATTGAGTGAAAAACTCCCGTTTGTTTGCTGATAGTAGATGCCAGCCACAAATCGCCCCTCCTGATCCAGGCCGCTCAGGAACACATCGGCCCGGCCATTCTTGTTGAGATCGCCCACAGACATACTGGCCTTTTTCACATCAGGCAAGCCTTTTGGCTTGGCCTTAAAAACCTGGTTAAGGTCTTTCAGATAATAAGTCGTGGCAGCCTTCATATCTTGCTGGGCCAACTCACCAGCCACAATCAAATCGAGACCGGAAGTGCCCGGAATCCATGCCGCATCAGCATGAATGCGCGTAGGGATATCCTTTTGATGCTCAACAAACACCTGCGAAACAAGCATTTGTGCAAATATTAGGTGGGTTAAAAACAGAAATATCAGTTGCTTCATGGAATTCTATTTAAACTGTATGATTCGTGCGATTAACATGTGGTCAGGCAATTAAAAAGTCAACGTAAAAACAGTTCCTTCTTCAGGTTTCGATTTCACCGAAATCGCCCCTTTGTGCATCTGCATGATCTGCCGCGAAAGGCTCAATCCAATGCCTGACCCTTCTTTTTTGCTTGTAAAGAAAGGCATAAAAATCTTATCCAATAAATCGGGTTTGATGCCATGACCGTTATCTGCAATTTCAATGCTGATGCGATTATTCAGGTTTGTTGAGGCAGTGATGGAAATTATCGCGCCTTCCTTTTCCTTGACAGCATCAATGGCATTCAGCAGCAGATTGATCAACACCTGATCAACCAAATCAGGGTCGGCAAGCAGCATCAACTCATCCGGAAACACCTTGCATACACATTTGATGTTGTGCATCTCCAGCCTGGGTTTGAGTAATTCGTTTGCTTTGTCGCACAACTCCCTGATGGCAAAATACCTGAAGTTTGGTTTGGGAATACGGGTGAGATTACGGTATATCTCCACAAAATTCAACAAACCCCTGCTCCTGCTTTCGATAGTTGACATGGCACTGTGTATGCTTTCCAAATCTTCCTCCGATAGCTGGCTCATCTCAATTTTGTCGGTTTCCGGATTCACCATCATCTCCTGAACCGTTGAGGCCAGCGACGAAATTGGTGTGATAGAATTCATGATTTCGTGCGTAAGCACACGAATAAGTCGCTGCCAGCTTTCTATCTCTTTCTCTTCCAACTCAGGATGAATATTTTGCAGCGAAACAAGCACATACTCCTCACCCCGCATCCTGAATTCGGTGGCATTTATCGAAAGCTGAATCAATTCATCTTCCAGAAAGATTTTGATCAGGTTTTTATCGCCGGCCTTCATTTTCAAAAGAAGCTCGGGCAAATCTTCCTTCACCACTTCCAGCTCTTTGATATTGCGCAAATGACTTACCCTCAAAATCTTTTTGATGGCATTGTTGAACACATCAATCTTACCGTCTCGTCTAAAAACAATAATCCCAATGCTTACATGCTGAATTACTGTGAGCAGATAATTGAAATGCTCTTCTTTTTCAGCCCTGTTCTTCTTAAACTCGTTGATGATCTGATTGAACTGATGACTCAGATCTGTGAAGCTCTTACCAAGACCTTCGTCAGAAAAGGAGGCCGAAAAATCAGCATGGCGGATGCCTTCCAAAAACTTAGCCAGGCGTTTATTGGTGTGTTCGGCAAACAAAATCAAGGATATGGTTTGCAACACAATCAGCACCAATAAAATAATTGCACTAACAAGAAACTGCTCGTGACTATACAGAAACGCAAAAAGCAAGGCTGATGCTAATAATAGCAACACCCTGAGTGCCATTTGAACCCTAAAACGTTTAAAGATCATATTTTTCCATTCTACGGTAAAGTGAAGCGCGCGTCAGGCCAAGCTCTTTAGCTGCCCTGCTGATGTTGCCGCCGTGTTTGTCAACCACTTTGCGAATCAGCATTTTCTCAGTTTCTTCCAAATTCATATTGACAGGCATAACCTTGTTTTCCTGTTTATCCTCATTTTCCGAAAGGAAAAAGTCGTGAGGCTCAAGCACCTGGTTTTCACCCATAATCACTGCCCGCTCAACGGCATGTTGCAATTCGCGAATATTGCCCGGCCAATGATGGGTTTGAAGCCTTTTGAGCGTACTGGCATTCAGTCGTTTTTTCTGTATTTTGTATTTCTTACAATACACCTCCAGGTAATGTTCTACCAAGGGTTCGATGTCTTCGAGACGTTCGCGCAATGCCGGCAACTTGATCTCGACCGTATTAATGCGGTATAGCAAATCCTGCCTGAACTTATTCTCGCTCACCATCTGATACAGCGGCATATTGGTGGCACAAACCAGGCGCACATCAATAGGAATCTCTTTGTGTGATCCCAGGCGAACCACCTTTCTATTCTGCAACACACTTAATAGCTTCGATTGCAAGGCCTGTGAAAGGTTCCCTATTTCATCCAGAAAGATAGTGCCTTTGTGAGCCGCTTCAAAACGTCCGGCACGATCTTCTTTGGCATCCGTAAAAGCACCTTTAGTATATCCAAAAAGCTCGCTCTCGAAAAGACTTTCGGTGATGGCACCCAAATCAACACTTACAAACACCTCACCTGCCCGCATGGAGGCACGATGAATGGCGCGGGCAATCACCTCTTTGCCTGTACCATTTTCGCCCAGGATCAAAACATTGGCATCTGTTTTGGCAACTTTACTAACGGTAGTCAACACTTTTATCATGGCCGGACTGCTGCCGATGATATTGCTATAGGCCTGATCCTGATCGGCAATGAACACTTTTTGTTTGCTCTTCAAATCCTGCAGCTCCACCTTCGACCGCCTCACTTCGAGTGTTGCATTGATGGTTGCCAACAGCTTCTTGTTTTCCCAGGGTTTGAGCAAAAAGTTAGTTGCGCCTTCTTTAATTCCCTGAACGGCAAGCTCTATATCGCCATAGCCTGTAATGAGAATAATGGCAGCAGCCGGATCAATTTCCAGTATTTTATTCATCCAGTGAAAGCCTTCCTTGCCAGAAGTTGCATCCCGCGAAAAGTTCATATCCAGCAAAATCAGATCATACGACTCGGTTCTAAGCAAATCGGACAGGTTTTCGGGATTTCGTTCAGTATGCACGAATTCAATGTGTTGTCGCAAAAACAAACGTGCCGCCATCAACACATCAGCATCGTCATCTACGATAAGAATACGGGCATTGATTTTCTCCATAAGACTTCAGATTGGTTACAGGACATATTTTTGAAAGGGTAAAAATAATCATATTGTTCGCATTTGTACAAAGTGATGGACGAAAATGAACAGTGAATGTTACGCTTACATTTTAACTTCTGTCTATTAAGCTGTATATGTGATCGTTAACATTAATGGCATAGTCTTGGTTAAAAATTCTTAACAAAAAATCGAATGGCATGGACAGAAAGATACAAAAGAAAAAATGGACCATTTCGCGAATCGCATTACTTGCCGGAGCAATAATTTTTGTTGGCTTTGTATTGTATTTGTTATTCCTGCGCGACAAAAGCAGCAAAATTTATGTTGACCGCAACCAGCTTACCATCGCTGAAGTGAAAGCCGATAATTTTCAGGAATTTATTCCAGTTGATGGAATCGTTCTGCCCAAAACAACTATTTATATTGACGCCATCATGGGTGGCAATGTAAATGAAATTTATGTGGAAGATGGTGCCCTGCTTCGGAAAGGCGATCCCATTCTCCGACTTGTAAATACCAACCTGGAACTGAGCTATATGGAACAGGAAACCCGCATTTATGAAGCCATCAACAACCTTCAAAACACCAAAATAGGTCTTGAACAAACCAAGTTTGTACGTCAAAAAGAAATTGCAAGCCTCAATGAACAGCTGGAAGCCGTTGAAGTGAGTTTTATCCGACAAAAGGCACTGTTTCTGGATAGTCTGATCTCAAATCAGGACTTCGAAGATGCTGAAAGAGCTTACCGATATGGCAAAAAACAATTGCATATCTCACTCGAACTACAAAAGTTGGATTCCATCTCCACCGAAAGACGCTACAAACAAATTGATCAATCGATGGACAGGCTCTACAACAACCTGGAACTGCTGAAGGCAAGCCTCGACAATCTGACTGTAAAAGCACCTGCTGATGGCCAACTGTCTTCTTTTAGCATCGAGGTGGGACAAACAGCCAATAGTGGCGAGCATTTGGGTCAGATTGACAATCCGGATGAATACAAGTTGCGAGCCAATATCGACGAACGTTATATTTCGCGTGTGAGCATTGGTCAGGAGGCTGAGTTTGATTTTGGCGGAAAGACCTATTTGCTTACCATCCAGAAGATTTATACCGATGTAACGGCAGGTTCTTTTCAGGTTGATTTGTTCTTCGAAAACGGCTACCCCGACCATATCAAACGGGGCCAAACCCTTCAGCTTCGCCTGAAATTCAGCAGCCAGACAGATGCTCTCATCGTCAGGAGAGGTGGTTTCTTCCAGAAAACAGGAGGCAACTGGATTTATGTGCTCGATGCCTCAGAAGAGTTTGCCGTGAAACGTCCAATCCGGATCAACCGCCAGAACATCCTCTATTATGAAGTGTTGGAAGGGCTGAAAGCCGGCGAAAAAGTGATTGTTTCGTCTTATGATAACTTCGGTGATAAAGACAGAGTGGTATTTAAATAAGCACTTGATTACGACCAAAAAAGAGAAAACTAATAAAATATAAACTTCAATATTAACAAAATGATCAAAGCAGAAAAATTAACAAAAGTGTTTCGCACAGACGAAGTGGAAACCACAGCATTAAATGAGGTTTCGTTTGAGATCAACAAAGGTGAGTTTGTTGCCATCATGGGGCCTTCGGGATGTGGCAAATCAACCCTGTTGAATATTTTGGGATTGCTTGATAACCCCAGCAAAGGAAAATATTATTTCCTCGAGAAAGAGGTGTCAAAAAGCACCGAACGGCAAAGGGCAAATCTCAGAAAAGAAAACATTGGTTTTGTCTTTCAAAACTTCAACCTGATTGATGAGTTAACAGTTTTTGAAAATGTTGAACTACCGCTGATTTACCTGGGTATGCCTGCCAGAGATCGCCGCAAACGTGTGGATGAAGTTCTCGAACAAATGCAGATCGCACACAGGCGAAAACATTTCCCGCTGCAGTTATCCGGTGGACAACAACAGCGTGTTGCTGTAGCCAGGGCTGTGGTTGCCAAACCCTCGCTGATACTTGCCGATGAGCCTACCGGAAACCTCGACTCTGCTCACGGCGAAGAAGTTATGAACCTCTTAAATGATCTTAATGCCAATGGCACAACTATCATTATGGTTACACACTCCCAACGCGATGCGGAATATGCTCAACGCCTGATACGCCTGTTCGATGGCCAGATAATCAACGAAAACATCAAGAAAAACCTGCTCTAGATATTTTTCCCTCATCCTACCTAAAAACCTATGTTCTGGAATTATTTAAAAATAGCCTTTCGCAATCTCTACAAACAACATGCTTATACCCTGATCAATGTGGTTGGTTTGAGTACCGGAATTGCTGCTTTTATCATCATTATGATGTTTGTACAATATCATTTTAGTTTTGACAAACATATTCCGGAACAGGATCGTTTTTATCGTTTAATTCAAATACAACATGGTCAAGGTGTTGGCGAACAGCATGTTGCCTTTAATCCCGGACCAATGGCTCCCGAACTGCCACTTGCCATTCCGGAAGTAGAATATGCCGTGAGGATGTTAAACTGGGGCACTGTTTTGCTAAGAGTTGGTGATGTTATTTTTGATCAACGAAATGTTTACTTTACCGATAGTGTTGTGTTTGAAACATTTGGGATCAAACTGCTAAAAGGCAATCCCGGCGATGTATTCAAAACCATGAACTCCGTGGTGTTATCCAAATCGGCCGCAGAAAAGACTTTTGGCTCTGTTGATGCGGCCTACGGACAAACCATCGAACTCAACCACGAAAAAGATTTTCTGATCAGTGGCATTATGGAAGATCAACCTTTGAATGCACATCTTCAGATTGAAATGCTGGTTGCCTACCAATCCATGGAAAGGAAAAATGCTTTTCTGCGAAGCTGGAACTCAAACTCAATGCCCGTTTATGTAAGGCTTAGGCCACATGCTGATGCAACTGTTGTTGGTGAAAAAATCACACAACTGCTGGAAGATCACAAAGAATATGATTTTTTTACGCAAAGTCCGAAGATTTATTTACAGCCTTTAAATCAAATTCACAGCAAATCACATATCGTAAAATTTCAGCTTAATCATGCCCCCGTTGACTTCAGCCTGCTGATTGCCATACTCATTACAGCCATCATCATCATTGCCATTGCGTGTATCAATTTTATCAACCTGGCCATAGCCCGCTCCGTGAAACGAGCCAAAGAAGTTGGGGTACGCAAAACGCTGGGAGCATCACGGCTTAATCTGGTTTATCATTTCATTGGCGAATCATTGATAATTACTTTTGTCTCAGTGGTTCTGGCACTGATCTATGTTGAAATCAGCCTGCCCGAATTCAACCAGATTTTGCAATCAGAACTTCGGCTGTCATTTTTTACCAATCCCCTTCTCAATGTTGGCTTAGTTGGAATTTGGATTGGCATCAGTCTTTTATCAGGATTTTATCCCGCTTTCTATATGAGTCGTTATCAAGCTGTTGAAGTGCTTAAAGGCATTCGCGATTCAGGTTCACACTTTGGCGGCTGGCTTAGTAAAGCCTTGGTTGTTTTTCAGTTTGCTGTGGCTATCGGACTAACTTTTATAGTGCTGGTAACCAACCGACAAATAATGTACATCGCCAACAAAGATTTGGGTTACAATTACAAAAACGTGATCGCTCTTAGGATTCCGGGTCCTGACAATCTAAAAAACAGCCAGCTTCTCAAGCAGGAACTTACACAGATCAATGGGGTAATGGCCACTGCTGCTGTATCGGACATCAATGGGGTGGCTGGCAGCCAAACGACCATATGGGTGGATGATACCACCGGCATTAAAATGATGACCCGCATGGGCTATGTGGATGAAGATTTCTTTGATTTAATGGAAATTCCGGTTGTGTTGGGCCGTAATTTTGATAAGACCTTCAAAACAGACGAGCTGGAAGCTGTAATCCTGAATCAGGCCGCAGTTGAAGCCCTTGAATGGGAGGATCCTATTGGGAAACGATTCAAGCCATTTGGAGCCGACACCCTTCCCAAGCGTACTGTTATAGGTGTGATCAGTGATTATCATTATTATTCCATTCACAGCCGCATTGAACCTGCTGCTTTCTACTTGCGACGTGATGGTTATAATATGGTATGCATCAGACATAACCGCAATGATATTGCTCAACTAAAACAAGAAATAGAAACTAAATGGCAGGAACTTTTTCCGGGCAATCCTTTTCAACTGATCACAGCCGAAGAACGGCTTGAACGCGAATATCGTAGCGACCGCAACAGCCTTAAACTTTTCACCCTGTTTACGGTTTTGACACTACTGATTTCTGCATTGGGATTATACGGCCTCACAGCACTCAGGATCGAACAAAGAAGCCGCGAAATAGCCATAAGAAAAGTGCTTGGCGGCAATATGGTTCAGATGATCTTGCTGGTGGCCAAAGAGTTTCTGGTTTTGGTAGGCATCGCCATTGCGACAGCCCTGCCTGTTGCCTGGCTCTTCTCCCTGCAATTGCTCGATCGTTTTGCTTATACCATTACCATCTCTCTTCTCGAAGTGATTTTAGCAATTGGTATTGCCTTTCTCATCGCTTTGATTACCATTATATTTCACTCAGGACGAATTGTCACCAACAATCCGGTCAATGCTTTAAAAACTGATTAAATTTTCAACGTCATGAAAGAAGTTCTTATCCTGATTCCTGATATTGAAAAGGAGCAAAATGTTGAAATTGATGTGCGTATCAACGGAAGAAAGCAAACATTGAAATACAGAGTGGAACTGCTCGACTGGGAAGGCAATGAAGTGCCGCCAAAAGAGAAAGTTCAGGTGCTGCGACACAAGATATCTGAATACGACAAAGATTGGGAACTGGTAGAAATTGGACCGCCAACCAATAAAAATATTTCGCTGATGTTCAGAAAAAAACGCAGCAATTAAGTCATCAAAATAATCATTTTTGTCATGAAAAAAATTTTTATCGCTCTTTTATTATTCTGCCTGTTCGGCATAAATTACGCGCAAAACACCGAAGAGGATGCTGTTCGGGAGCTTATCCAGTCAGCCTATGTGGAAGGTATCCATAACAAAGCCGGAATCGACAAAATCAAACAGGGCTTTCATCCCGGCTTCGAAATGATTGGGAAACACAACGAATTGCTGTCAAAATTTCCCATTTATAGCTGGATCCAAACTGTGAAAGCATCTATGGAAAATCAGCAGAAACAGCCTGATGATGAAAAGATCACTGCAGAATATCCAATCATCGACATCACAGGGGATGCTGCTTTTGCAAAAGTCGATATTTATCATAAAGAAAAACATCTGTTTACTGACTATTTGTTGTTGTACAAATTCGACAATGAATGGAAAATTGTTAGCAAAACTTTTTATCGCATTCCTGAATATCAATCATCTTAAAAGCCAGTTAGCGTGATTAGCCTTTTAGCCAATTACTTCCTGATGGGCCTGCGCAATATGAAACGCCAGCGCAGCCATGCCGCCATTAATATCATTGGACTTTCGGCAGGATTGATCGTGTTTATGCTGATTTATCTTTTTCTGGTTAACGAATACCAATACGACAGGTGCTGGAAAAACTACCAATCCATTTATCGGCTGAATGGCTCTCTCGAATTTAATGGTCGTGAAGATCATTTTGCCTTGTCGTCGTACAATATGGCTCAGGCCATGAAAAACGACTTCCCGGAGGTGGAAGCAGCTACTCTCATTTTTCGCAATAGTTTCTCAAACGATCAAACCGGCGTTACGGTATGGCACAAGGATATCATGTATCAAATTCCCTCTTATACTGTTGCCGATGCTGACTTCTTCGAAGTGTTTGATTATCCGTTTCTGGAAGGCAATCCGCTTACAGCACTCACCGAACCTAAAAGTTTGGTTATAACTAAAAGTATTGCAAATCAAATATTTGGTGACCAAAAAGCACTCGATCAGCTCATTCAGATCAACACCACCACCTACAAAATAACGGGTGTGATTGACAAGCAAAACTGCTCATCGCATTTGGTCTTTGATGCGCTTATTTCGATGAGTACACTCCCACAAGCACAAATCGTACAGATGAAAACTGACTGGTTTTGGATGGTGGGCTACACTTACATTCGGTTTAAAACACCGGAATTTGCATCAGCTTTTGATCAAAAACTTACTTTGCTCCGCGAAAATACCATCAAACCCTGGATAAGGGAAGTAAATGTTGATGGCGACATTAAACTAGCTATCGAGGCGGTTACAGACGTTCATTTCAACAACCGGCTGCAATACGACAGCCCCACCAATACCAACCGCAGCTTTGTTAATATGTTTGCCTACATCGCTGTGTTTTTACTGTTGATCGCATCCATCAACTATATGAATCTGGCCACAGCACGATCTCTCAAAAGAGCCCGCGAAATCGGGATAAGAAAAGTTGCAGGTGCACGCAAAGAACAATTGGTGATGCAGTTTTTGGGCGAAAGTATTTTCACAAGTTTGTTTGCCTTTTTTGTGGCTCTCTTTCTCACTGAATTAATACTGCCCTGGTTCAATACCCTGATAGGAATTGATTTACAGCTGTATAGCATTTTTCGGGCAGGACAGCTAATTTATGGAATTGGGCTCATGCTGATCGTGCTGTTGCTGGGTTTGTTGAGTGGCAGTTTTCCGGCTTTTGTGCTATCCTCCTTCACCCCGATGGATGTGTTAAGGTCGGGCGGGTTAGCTGTTGATAAAAAAAGGCTTTTCAGTGCTGCCAATATGCGTAAGATTCTGGTTGTGTTTCAGTTTTTGATCGCCATTGGCATGATTATCAGCACCCTGATAGTTTCGGATCAACTGCGCTTTATGCGAAAACATGATAATGGAATTGCGCTTGATCAGGTGATGGTGCTACATTTTCCTTCAGATACTGTTTTGTACAACAACAAAGAAGTGCTCCGGCAGGATTTATTAAAGCTTCCTGAGGTGAAGGAAGTGTCGCTTTCCGAAAGCTTACCCGGCTACCAATCAGGCCGGTTGATGTTTTTTCTGGGCGATACAGCCAAGCCTGAAGTGAGAACCATGAATTTGTATGTGGTTGATCATGAGTTTTTTGACCTGTTTGAGATTGAAACAATCGAAGGAAGAACTTTTTCTAAAGAATACCCCAACGATGTAAACACGGCATTCGTTGTGAATCAGGCTGCCGCTAAGTTTTTAGGATACGACAATCCTGTGGGAGTTGAGATGAACTGTGGCTTGGATGTGCAGGGCAAAATTATTGGGATGGTAAACGATTTTTACTACACCAGTCTGCACAGCCCTATCGAACCTTTGGTTTTTATCCTTAGCAGAGGAAGACCTGATTATGTGGCCGTTAAACTTTCGGGGAATGAGCTTGGTTCTGCTATTCAGAAGATCGAAAGTCAATGGTTACAATTTGATCAGAAACATTTTTTCAACTACAATTTCCTTGATCAGCATTTTCAAATGCAATATGATCGTGAAGAAAAAATGCTCTCGCTTTTCAGCTATTTCTCACTGATCGTGATCTTAATCTCCGGTTTGGGACTCTATGGTCTGTCAGCTTTTACCATCGAGCAGCGCACCAAAGAAATAGGAATCAGGAAGATACTGGGAAGTAAACCCTCCCGGCTTGTCCGCCTGTTGATAGCTGATTTTCTGAAACTGGTGTTGTTGGCCGGCCTCATGGCTTTGCCAATAACGTATTATCTGATGTCGGAATGGATGAACGGGTTTGCAGTTCGCGTAGGACTAAATCCCGTTTGGTTTGTAACCGGCATTTTACTGGCGGTGATAATTGCAATGATTACAGTATTTTCATTGGCCAACAAAGCGATAAACAAAAACCCTGTGGATGCGATCAAATATGAATGATTATCGATGATTAGAATTCAATACTGAAATACATGGCAAGACATTTCATCACGATATTATTGCGAACGCTTAAAAGACAATGGCAGTACAGTTTGATAAACCTGTTAAGTATGGCAACAGGGCTGGCTGTTTCTACCCTGATTCTGTTGTATGTTTTCAATGAATACAATTACAACCTCTTCCATGAGTATGCGGAAAGTATCTACCGCGTCAATTTAAATTACAAACAAAAGGAGCACAATTTTGGATCGCCGGTTATACCTGCGGCAGTAGGGCCATCACTGTATGAGACTTTTCCGGAGATTAATACGTTTTGCAGAATCACACAACCCGAAAAAGGCTATTTGCTATTTGATGGCAAAGTATTCGAGGCTGATAAACTACTGTATGCAGATTCTTCATTTTTTAGTCTTTTCTCTTTTCATTTGGAAAAGGGAAATCCGGTTGATGTATTAAGCGGAATCAACAAGGCAGTAATAAGCAGTTCGTTAGCAAAACAAATGTTTGGCCAAACAAATCCAATAGGAAAGTTAATTCAACTCAACGGACAACAAAACTGGATCGTAAGTGGCGTGGCAGAAGCGGCACCGCCAAATTCGAGTATTCAGTTTGATGTTTTACTTTCGTTTGAAACTCGTTATAATGACCCAACTTTATTCATGGGCTGGAATGGTGGAAATCAATACCAAACCTTTATCCTGGTTAACGGCTCTTTCAATATTGATGATTTCAAGAAAAAACTTCCCGACTTTCTTTATGAAAATATCAACAAAGATATGGAAGGAACAGGTTTTTCGGTTGACTTGTTGCTTGAACCGATAAGCGATATTCATCTGGGCTCAGTCGTTACGGGTCCTACAATCGAACTGCATAATCTGCGAATTTTTACCTGGGTAGCTTTTTTTATACTGCTAATGGCTTGCTTTAATTTCACCAATATCGCGACAGCTTCTTCATTGCGAAGGGCAAAAGAAACAGGCATAAAAAAAGTGCTGGGTGCAACAAGACACTCATTGATCAGACAACACCTCTTCGAATCAGTTCTGATGAGTCTGATTGCTTTTGTGGGTGCTTTACTATTAATAGAATTGATTTTACCCCATTATAATGCTTTGATTGGCAAAAACCTGAAATTGTCGGATGCCCCCACAGGATTTCATCTTTTATTGATTTTGCTTGTTCTCTTCACTGGTTTAATAGCCGGGGCTTATCCTGCATTTTATCTATCCTCTTTTGCACCTGCTAAAGTTCTCAAAGGAGCTTTCGACAATATTAAAAGAAAGTATTTGCTCCCTAAAAGTCTCGTTCTCATACAATTTCTCGTTGCTTCAGTTTTGATCAGCTGTAGTATAATTATTTACCTGCAATTGAGTTATTTACGTTCATTTGATAAGGGATTCGAATCGGACGAGGTGATCACGATTGCTTTACCTTCCAAAAAGGCTCAACAGGCTGTTGAAGTGCTTAAACAGGAATTCAACAATCTGTCTCAGGTAAATAATTGCGGAGCCCTTACAGATCTGCCAGGTGCCGGTGTAAGTATGAACGGATATATTCCGGAAGGAATGGAAAATCCTGTGATGATCAATGTTATGGATGTTGATGAAAATGCATTGGACGTCTTAGACATCAGGATAATTAATGGCAGAAACTTCGATCCTTCTTTTCCCAACGACAGAAAAGCATACCTGGTAAACGAGACATTTACAAAACAGTTTAATTATGAACAGCCTCTGGGCAAACGCATCCAACGCGATGGGAATCTTCCAATTATTGGTGTTGTAAAAGATTTCCATTTCAATCCACTCTACGAATCACTAAAGCCTTTAATCATTACCATGCATCCTTATGATGGTTTCAATTTTTTGATAATCCGTATCAAACAACCAATAAACGATAATCTTACCAACAGCCTTTATAACATCTGGCGAGTATACCTGCCCAATGATCCATTTCTTATCAATCCTCTCAATACCTATCTTAATGATGTTTATCAAAACGAGTACAGCTTAGGTCATTTACTTGCATGGTTTACCGTAATTGGACTATTGGTTGCCACTATGGGGCTTTTCGGACTTGTTGGTTTAATGATCAACCAGCAACTTAAACAGCTTGGCATCAGAAAGATTTTAGGCGCATCCTCTTTACAACTACTCTTTTATACCGGAGGTAATTTTTCGCTTCTTGTGGTTATTGCCAACATACTGTCCGTCATACCTGTATGGTTATTTATGGAGGAATGGCTTGCCAATTTCAGTACCCGTATTCCGCTACCCGTTTGGCTGTTTCCTGTTACTATGATCTTTTGTCTCCTGTTAGCCTGGCTCACTATTCTATGGCAAGCCTTGCAAGTTAACCGGATATCTCTCATCAATGTTGTCAATTACGAATAAGCATACCACGCCTACCAACACACCAAATCATTCATTAAAAGCTGAAGCTATGTAGCTCAATTACATCAAAATTGCTTTTAGAAATGTGTTGAAACATAAAGCAACTGCAGCTATCAACATCATTGGCTTATCCATCGGGCTGGCCAGTTTTATCCTCATTCTGATGTACGTTCAGGACGAGTTAAGCTATGACCGCTATCATCAGGATGCTGACCGGATATACCGACTTGTTTGCAAACACGACTTTGAAGGCGTTGGTGAGGAATCTGCAAGTGCTCCTTTTCCGGTAGCTCCAACACTTATCATGGAATATCCGGGGCTGATTGAGCAGGCAGTCAGAATATTTAACTTCCAGGCTCCACGAAGTCTGGTGCATCTGGACGACAAAACCTTCAATGAAAAACGACTGTTTTTTGCTGATTCAACTTATTTTCAGATTTTTAATCATCAATTTATTTATGGCGACCCAAAAATTGCTTTGAACGAATCTTACTCGGTTGTCATAATCAAGACCACAGCCCACAAATACTTCGGACAGGAAAATCCGATGGGCAAAACTATGTCGCTACGAAAACCGCTTCGACCTAAAAGTTAGCGGGGTGATCGAAGACGTCCCAACGAACAGCAATTTTCAATGGGATATGATGGCATCCATGGCTTCTGTAAGATCCATTTATGGAGGACGCCTGCCACAGACTTGGGTTTGGAACCCCCGCTGGATTTATATCAAACTGAATGAAGGTGTAAGGTAGGAAAGCCTGGAAGCCGATTTCCCGAATTTTATTGAAAAATACTTTTATGATGCGATGAAGGAAAGCATCACACTTTATCTGTAACCCCTCACCAAAATACATTTGCACTCGCGCCTCGACTACGAGATAGAACCAAACGGCAATATGACCTATGTGGTAATTCTGTCGGCTATTGCTGTTTTCCCGTTGCTCATCGCAATAATTAATTTTATGAACCTGAGCACCGCCACCTCATCCAGACGTGCACGCGAAATAGGGATTAAAAAAGTGGTGGGAGCAGATAAACTGCAACTTGTCAAACAGTTTTTTGGCGAAGCCATTCTGATAAGTCTGCTGGCTCTCTTATTATCGCTGCTTTTAGTCGAATTTAGCTTAAACTGGTTTAATTCACTTGCCGACAAAAGCCTGTCAATAAGGCAATTACTCGAACCTGAATTCGCATTATTCCTGGTATTACTTGGGTTGATAACCGGAAAACTTTCGGGGCTTTATCCGGCACTTTATCTGTCTTCCTTTCAACCACTCAAAGTACTGAAAGGGCAATTCTCAGGTGGAGCACGTTCAGGAAAAGCACGTAAACTATTGGTCACAGCACAGTTTCCCATCTCAATAGGGTTGATTATAAGCACATTGATTGCATTTGATCAATTGCACTTCCTTCGAAATGCTGATCTGGGATTTAATAAATCATCCGTTATTTTCGTCCCGGTTAACAGAACGCCTATTGTTACAAGATACGAGGCTTTTAAGCATGATTTGTAGCGACATAGTTTTGTCTTGTCGGTAACAGCACTGGATGACCTATTTGGCATTGCACATAACACTCACGAATTCAGACCAGAAGGCTTTCCGGAGGATAAATGACAATTTTATCCGGCCTTGGTAGTGCAACATGTTTTTTAAGAACTTTTGAAATTCCAATAGTTGCCGGAAGAGACTATAGCCGCGAAAACAAGACAGATCCTATGGATGCTATCCTGATAAATGAGGCTATGGTAAAGCATCTGGGCTGGGACTCCAATGAAGACGCACTGGACAAAAAGTTTAAATCACTGGCCGGCGAAGAACGTGTTGTTGGAGTTTTTAAAGATTTTAATGCCACCTCACTCCATCAGGGTGCTACTCCTTTTGTACTTAACATCAAAGAAGAAGAAAGGGTGAATGGATTTTTTCTGAGGTATGTCGCCATTCGAATTGCTGAAGGCGCCACGCAACAAGCCATAAATACTATCGAACAAATTTTTCATCAGTTTGCCCCGGGCCGCCCTTTCGAATTTAGCTTTCTGTCAGACGAATTAAACAAACAATACAAAGAAGAAGAACGCCTCAGCCGATTTTCGCTGGCACTCACTCTTCTGATAATCCTGGTTGCAGGTTTAGGACTTTTTGGGTTGGTCTCTTTTATGATCGGTCAACGCCAACGCGAGATCAGCATTCGTCTCACCCTGAGTGCCGGGCATCACCATATGTTGGCTTTGTTTTTTAAAGAGTATATCTTGATAATTGCAGCAGCAAACCTTGTTGCCAGACCACTAAGTTGGGTATTATTAAACGATTGGCTCAACAACTTTGCCTATCAAACATCGATCAACTTATCATATTTTCTTTTGGCAGCATTGGTAAGTTTTCTCCTCACAGCCACTATCATAAGCTGGCGCACGCTGTTGGCTTTGCACCAAAGTCCTGTTCATGCACTCCGGTCAGAATAGTTCCTTAAAAACCATTCAATGGTAGGGTTACAGTTGGGATAAGCAATAAAAAACCCAGCACTATTAAGGCTAAGATCATCGGCCACACCCATTTCACCCATTTGTGATAAGGTATTCGTGCCACACCCAGCACACCGATTAAAATACCTGAAGTGGGGGTAATCATATTCGTGAAGCCATCCCCAAACTGAAATGCCATAACTGTTGCCTGGCGCGAAATGCCTATCAAATCGCTGAAAGGAGCCATAATCGGCATGGTGATAGCCGCCTTAGCCGATCCGGACGGGATTACGATATTGATGATGGTTTGAATCAGATACATCACTCCTACTGAAGCAATGTTGCCAATATTTACCATCGCCTGCGACAAGCCATACAAGATCGAATCAATGATGCCACCATCTTCCAAGATGACTATAATACCTCCTGCCAAACCAACAATTACAGCTGCCGACATGATATCATTCACTCCTTCAAGAAACAGCCTGGCAAGTTCATCAGCCGATTTATTGATTGCTAATCCACTGGCAATACCAAGTGCCAGAAACAAGGTGGCAATCTCCATCACATACCAGCCATACCCCATCACACCAACAATCAGATAAAAAATAGTATAGGTAAGCAAGAGCAAAATAAAGTAATGGACAGATTTCTTCAGGCTTAGAAAACCCAGAATCACAAATAATACCGCGCTAACAGGCATTACTGAAAACGTTATATTACTATTGCCAATGTGCAGGGTGGACTCAGGAAAATGAAAAGAAAAAACACCCAGTGTCAATACGATAAGCGCATAAACTATCCATGCCATTCGCGGGGTATAATAAACCACCTCTCGCGATTCGTCCTGCTCTCTGGCACGCCAATAAGCATCCTCTTCGTAAACAGCCGAAAGCAAGGGTTTCCGTTTGATTTTATTTGCATACCGCAACACAAAAAAGATTCCTACCGCATTGATGGCCAACCAACTTACCATGCGGTATTCAATTCCGGAAAACAAAGGAATATCTGCTAATCCCTGAGCTATCCCTATCGTAAAAGGATTCAGGATTGCACCCGCAAAACCCAAATGCGCACCTACATAAACCATACACACCCCCACAATGGAATCATAACCCATCGAAATAGCCAATGGCACGATGATGATGGCAAAAGCAATGGTTTCTTCACTCATCCCGAAAACAGCACCAAAAACACTAAACAACAACATTACCAGGCTGATGATGATATTATCAACGCCAATGCGTTTGATAAGCCGGTTATGTTCTATTCTTCGGGTAAACTTCAAAAAATCGTAGATTCCAACATCAATGGCCTTGCTTTGGTTCATGATCCAGAAAGCACCACCAATCATCAAAATGAAAATGATGATATTACTTTGCTTTACGAAACCCTTAAACAAAGCCGAAAATACCTGCCAGGTCTGCGGACTTGATTTAAAATCCTGTTGTAAGTCGTCGGGCAATTGATTCAGATAATAAAACTTCAGGCTAGTGGTGGTTCCCTGAACTGTTTCGACCGATTGCTCTAAGTATTTCCCGGGCGGGATTATCCAGGTCAACACTGCTGCCAGCAGTATGATAAAAAATACAATTACATAGGTATGAGGTACTTTGCGCGTTTTGGCCATATCTGACTTAGCTTTGTTTTTAGTGCATCTTCATCCATTCAAATAATTGATAATGCTGGCCGTCCATACCCAATGAGGCATACGTTTGCTGGGCGGTATAATTTTCCTGCTCCACATACAAGCGTATTCCGGCAACATCATCTTTCTGATTTACAATCTCCTGAATATGAGCGTACAAAGTTCTATAAATTCCCTTCCGGCGAAACTCTGGAGCAACATACACCGATTGAATCCAATACACCCAACTATTTCGCCAGTCGCTCCATTCGTAGGTTATCAGCAATGATCCTGCAATACGACCCTCTGCTTCGGCAATAAAATAACGTCCTTTGGAACTATCTTCAAAAACAGCTTGTATGCCAGCGCCTATTATTCCGGGATCAAGTTTTAGCTCCTCCGTTTCCCAGGCCATTTGCTCCTGAAAACTTGCAATTTGCCCGGCATCATCTATGGTGGCAACCCGTACAGAAATTTTCATATTATTCAGTTAAATTGCTATTCATTTATACTCTGTAAAGAGCTGAAAGTCATTTGGTTTATTTTCAACATATTGTCAGCAAATCAGTTTCAATAAAAAAACACTTTCGAATCCCCTTTAAAAAAACCTGTAAATTTGCCACTTAAATGAGCAAATTTATCATTTTTAAGCTAAAGCTTCATGAGCGACCAAATAAAACATGAATGCGGCATTGCACTCATTCGTTTACGCAAACCCCTCGAATATTATCTTGCTAAATACGGTACAGCCCTTTACGGACTGCAAAAATTGCATCTCTTAATGCAAAAGCAGCACAACAGAGGACAAGACGGGGCTGGTATAGCCGGAATAAAGCTTGACCTGGAGCCTGGAAATAAATACATCAGCAGACTTCGGTCAAATTCCAGCACACCTATAAAAGAGATTTTCAATAAAATATACGACGATCTGCAGCTGATCGAGAACGACAGGCCCGAACGATTAAAAGATGTAAACTGGCTCAAAAAGAATGTAGATTTCAGTGGCGAACTGTTTATGGGGCACTTGCGATACGGGACCTTTGGGGGCAATGAAGTGATGAATCTCCATCCCTTTGTAAGAGCCAACAACTGGATGACACGCAACCTGGTGATTGCTGGCAATTTCAATATGACCAATGTGGATGAGCTGTTCGAGAAATTGATTGATCTGGGACAATATCCGGTTGAAACCTCTGATACTGTAACAGTTTTGGAGAAAATTGGGCATTTTCTGGACGCCGAAAACGAACGTATTTACAAAAAGTACAAGCAGTCAGGTCTTTCTAAAAGAGCTATTTCACACAAAATTGCCGAAGAGCTAAATGTAAAAGCTATTTTAACCGAGAGCTCACAGTATTGGGATGGTGGTTATGTGATCACAGGAATGATTGGGCACGGCGATGCCTTCGTGTTCAGAGATCCGTCAGGCATTCGCCCGGCCTATTATTTTGCTGATGATGAAATTGTGGTTGCCACATCAGAGCGGCCACCCATACAAACAGCTTTCAATGTGCCTATCGATTCTATTCAGGAAATCAAGCCGGGTCATGCGCTGATCATCAAAAAAGACGGAAGTGTGACTGAGGAAAGATGCAAAGATGAACTACCCCAAAAAGCCTGTTCTTTCGAAAGAATTTATTTTTCAAGAGGAACCGATGCCGATATTTATAAAGAGCGTAAAAAGCTGGGTGAACTGCTGGTGCCTGCTGTGCTCAACGAAATTGATCACGACATAGAAAACACCGTTTTTTCATATATCCCCAATACTGCTTCGGCGGCTTTCAGGGGCATGGTGCAGCAGCTTAACAGGCATTGTGTTGAGGTGAAGAAAGACAAAGTGCTGGCTGCCGGTCAAACGATCAATCAGGAGCAATTGAATGAAATATTTTCAACTCAGCTCAGGATAGAAGATATCGCCGTAAAAGACATGAAATTGCGTACTTTTATCACCCAGGATAACCAACGCAATGATCTTGTAACTCACATCTATGATGTAACTTACGGTGTTGTACGACCCGATAAAGACACCCTGGTGGTATTGGACGACTCCATCGTTAGAGGCACCACCTTAAGAAATAGTATCATCAGGATTTTAGACAGGCTTAGCCCAAAACATATTGTTATTGCATCGTCTGCACCGCAGATCCGCTATCCCGATTGCTACGGTATTGATATGGCCAAACTGAGTGATTTTGTAGCTTTCAGGGCCACAATTCACCTCCTGAAAGAAACACATCAGGAACACATTATAAACGAAGTTTACAAAAAATGTAAGGCACAGGAAGATTTTCCAAAAGAGGTTATCATAAACTATGTGAAAGATATTTATAAACCATTTACTGCCCGACAAATTTCGGAAAGAATTGCAAAGCTGATCACCTCGCAAGAAATCAAGGCAAAGGTGAGTGTGGTTTATCAGTCAATAGAAAACCTGCATCTGGCCATTCCTAATCATAAAGGCGACTGGTATTTCACGGGGGATTATCCCACGCCAGGCGGAAACAAAGTCGTTAACAAATCCTTTATCAACTTTATCGAAGGCCGTGATGAAAGGGCTTATTAACAGCAAAAGGCCACCGAATTTCGATGGCCTTTTGCTGTTGTCTAAAACCTCGATTTTCGTTAATTCAATTTAAGCTCGTTTTTTATTGCCAAACTTATCTGTTCCATTTCTGTTGTAGTAAGCTTAAGTTTGGGCTGCTTAAAATCCATATCGTATATACTATTGATCGGAATCAGATGGATGTGCGTATGCGGCACTTCCAGCCCAATCACTGTAATCCCCATTCGCTCACATGGCACAACCCGTTCAATGGCTCTACCAACCTTTTTGGCAAAAATCATCAATTCGGCTAATTCACTATCCTCCATGTCCAGGATGTAATCAGTTTCCCTTTTAGGAATCACCAGGGTGTGACCCTTTGCCAGGGGATTAATATCAAGAAATGCCAAAAAGCGATCATTCTCTGCCACTTTATAGGCTGGAATCTCACCATTTACAATCTTTGTGAATATTGTAGCCATGATTGCATGTTTTAGCGTGAAACATCAACTATTTCAAAGGTCATCACTCCGGCAGGCACATTGATCTCAGCCTGATCGCCAACAGTTTTTCCGAGCAAACCTTTTGCAATGGGCGAATTTACAGAAATTTTACCACTTTTCAAATCTGCCTCCTTTTCAGGAACTAGTGTGTAGGTCATCGTGGCACCATTTTTCAGGTTTTTAATTTTAACTTTTGAAAGCAGGAGCACTTTGGTATTATCCATCTTGGATTCATCTAATACGCGTGCATTCATGATGAGCTGCTGTAATTTAGAAATTTTTAGCTCCAGCAGTCCCTGAGCCTCTTTAGCGGCATCATATTCTGCGTTCTCTGAAAGGTCGCCTTTATCACGGGCTTCAGCAATCATCTGCGAAATTTTTGGACGCTCTTTCAGCATCAATTCTTCTAACTCATTCTTGAGTTTTTGCAATCCTTCCTGCGTAAAATACTTGGTTTCAGACATAACAAAATGTGTTTTAATCAATAAATCCGGCCTGAATAAAACCAGACCGGTTTTCAATCTTTTCTAAACAATAAAATCTATTGTGTTGTGCTAAATTAATAAGAGAAAAGACCCTTACCAGAATAAGGGCCTTTCTTTTGCAAAGATAAATCTTTTAATCCCTTTATACTAAACTTTTTATGAATTTTTCACTATTCGTTCTACTCAATAATACTGAAAAAGATCAGCAGAACCGCAATCCTGCTGATCTTCGTATGAAGCAAGTAAAACTTAGAGACTAATTTTTACGCCTATGGTATGGTTTCCACTAAAATGGTCTGTATCCCTGTAGGAATAATCTACAGAGAACACAGAACCATTCTCTTTATTCATGGGCACCTGAACAGAAACACCCAAACTTAAACCTTTTGCTACATTAGTCCGTTCAACACTTTCAATATTATCCCAAATACCATCTTCGTAGGTATAGCCAGCACGAAGCATCAAATATTCTTTAAGCGAAAACTCTCCTCCGAGTGTTATCTGGTCTTTGGTAAATGAATTAGATGTAAAGTTACCTGCCATTGTAAATCGGTAATCATTCTCAAACAGAAAATCGTAGGCTGCTCCTATGGCAAGCTGTGTAGGCAATTCAAAGGCCTCCTGCCGTTGTTCAAGCGTAAACTGGGTTTGATCGGGACGACCCGGGATAAAAGCTTTGATCGACAATCCATCACCCGAAAATTTCATGGTAGGCCCGATATTCTTCAGGGTAATCCCAAAATGTATATTCTCCCTCTCACCGGTAACATATTGAATACCTGCATCAATTGCAATTCCCTGTGCACTCATATCCGAAATGCTCTCAGAGATTATCTTGAGCACAAAACCAGCATGAATACTGTTTGAGAAGGATTTTGCATACGACAGACTAATATTCATCAGATTAGGTGAAAAGGTACCAATCCCTCCATCCGGACTTTCAGTAGTTGTAATGGGAATATCCCCAAAATTCATACTCATCACCGCAAGGCCAAAAGCACCGGTTTCACCAACTCTTTGAGACAACCCGAAAGAAATTATGTTAATATCAGATCCTTTAAGCCAGGTAGTATGTGAAAAGTTCAACTCAGTCTTCTTTGTAAAAGCAGTGCCCCCCACATTACTCCAAATTCCTTCAAGGCCTTTTATTCTGGCCATTCCGGCATTACCCCATCCTGTACTACGTGCCCAGGGATTAATTAAAAGCTCTGATGCACCAGCCTGACCCGACCTGTCCTTGTTACCTGCGAATGATTCCATACCAGTCAATCCGATAAGAATTGCCAGGCTTGCTGCAGCTATGGTTTTATAAAAAGTATTCATAATCTATCTTTTATTTCTGGTTCGCATTTCAATTATTAACTAGAAAGTGTTCAAATCCATCGGACGCATAGAACCAAACCACTTTATGACTCGTTCACCATCCTCAGATTTTACATGGATCAGATAAATACCACTGGCGATAGGCACGCCGGCAAAGTTCTTCAAATCCCAGTCAATTGAAGTCTTAGGCTCATCCTTCTTGAACTGTCTGATTCTTGTGCCACTCATATTATAAATAGTAATCACACATTGTTCCGGAAGATTTGTGATCTTAATCCGGTTGTCCAATGCATTCCTTTCGTAGGATGAAAGGGCATAATATGGATTCGGAACCACATTAATCAGGTCAAGATCAGTTTGTAACTTTTCGGGATCGCGGTATTCAGTTGCTATTCCCTGTGTGTTAAATGCATATTTGGGATAGAACTGGTTTACGTCCATGCCATCATATACTGTATCTAATGGCAAACTGGAATAATAACGTTCATAAGGTTTTGCTACCCGAATTCGTATTCTGGCTTCATTGCTCAACCATTCCTGACCTTTAACAGGCATTGGCATACCAACATATTTGATTGCTGAATAGAAGTATGATGAAACCATTGGCATTACAGGCGACACAGCAGTAAATAAGGTATCAAGCACACCAAAAGCATACCTGCCCGCATCATAAGCCGGTGACTCGAATTTAATATTAACTTGTGCAACACTAATACTACGAGACTCGTGTCCCATAATATAAACATAGTGTTTACCACCCATTACCGGAGTTCTACTCACCTGTGTGATGATATTGGGATCACCTGTCTGGCTAATATCCATATCACGTGGAGGTGGATTAAATAACATATCACGTCCATTTTGCGCTGCGAGATAGGAATCTTCTCCAAACATAATATTCAATCGTTCACCTGTTTCAACATTTATGGCGTATCCGGGAAACCAGCTCATTCCATAGCTTCCAATGTAGTTAGGATCATTAGGATTATCACTGGCCTCCATCTCCATCGACGCAGCAGGATTACCCTCCTTATCAACCGAAGGAGCTTTACGCAGGCTAAACCTGGGAGCATTGCCCTCGGCCAACACCTGATCATACGACATTTCGAGCACCGGACTGCGACTCCATTTTGATTTATCCGGAGTTAAAACGATATCAACACTAAACAGATTATTAAGGCTGTTGTTTGTCTTAGAGTCCCTGCTATATGCAGGTCCTATTCTGCTTTGCGATGGTTCAGAGGGTACATAGGTATTACCATAAGTCGTAAGCGCATAAGGTGCCCAGGTTCCAAACAAGATTTGCTCAAAATCTTCATTTGCATCCCAGGGTCTGTCAGGAACAGTTTGCGAATAAGACATCCTCCAGTCCTCAGGCATTGCAGCTGAATTATCCTGATCCTTATAGGTTCCTGAACGTATCCAGTCCAAGGGTGAACCGGGAATATCTTCATCTCTGATGCCATCAAGCCATCTTCTTGAACTATCCTTATAAACTATATTTGCGGTAAGGAATCCATTATTTGGAGCCAAAGAACGCTCATAAAATTGATTGTCAGTATTATTACCAACTTTGTAAACACCAGGCTTATAAGGCTGTTTGATTGTAATGGAAATCCCACGATCCAAAAACAGTTGCTCATAGTCTTCGAGTGTGGTAGTGTCGGATTTAAAGGTTTCGCCGGTATTAACATCTCTCAAAACCCAGTTTGAAATATACTTGCTGGCAGTATCTCCTCTCACAGCCGGATCACCAGTAACATTATAAAGGCGTGTAAAGCGCAAGGTATCAAAAGCAAGTTCATATTCGGCACTCACAACATTGAGCGGATCAATAACTTTTACATTAATCGGGCCATAACCCTCCATGTAAACCGGATTATAGGCGATCGGATAAGTGGGACTTCCAAATATATTATCCTCACTGGCAGGATCCTTGCTCAAAATTTCATCAATAACTTCGGGTTTCAATTCAAGTTCCATACCACCATTACCATGACCGGCCAAACGTGTGATCTCCGGACCATCACCATAGTCGGCTTTGGCTACAATACCATTGACATTCTTATGTGGAATGGCTGTATAAGTTTTAATATTCTTACGACCAGCCAAGTAAGGTGTTTTCTGACCTAACAAACCATGCAAAACACCAGGTTCCTGCGAATAGGGCATAAACTCATTATAGGCATAAGCAATTGCCATATAATAGTACTGCTTGTGATTCACCAAACTCACATCACCCTGGGCAAAGGCATCCTGGGAAAGTTTGAAAGAGTGTTGAATTCCATTGTCACCACCACTAACTTCTATTACAGGAACATTAGCTTCAATCAATTCATCGTAATAAAAATTAACCAACTTACTTACGCCGTTCTTCTTATCAAACTGGGCTACAAGCCTCATTTGACCCGGATCATGAATACTTTCTACCCCAACAGTTGGATCTTTGAGTTGGAATATCTGATAGCCTTCGAAACGATAAAGCGAATCACTTCTTTTCGTTGGATCGTCCGGTCGTGGCTGTATAATATTGGGGTCAAATTCCTGATAGCTCTCACCAAAATTGTTTGAAGAGGGAGAATTCGAAATATAAACAATCAGCTCCTTGTCAAGCTCCTGAAAACTCAGGTCAGGTGCGTTAGGACCATCAATAACCTTGAAACAGTTGTCAAATAGCATCTGTGCTTTATCATCAACACGTCTTAATAATTCAACTGAAGCAAATGGGCCTCCTGATATGGCACGAGCCCATGGAATACCCACAGTAATATAGTTAACAGCTCCGGGTTTTAGGGTAAAGGGACCTGCAGATTGCATGAAACGACGGTCAGCAGGTGGATTGTTTTCGCTTTCCTCACTCCAATATCTACCATCATTATTATAGCCTTCCGGATTTACACCATTTGTTCCCCAATTGCATGGATCGGAATCAAACGGAAACATAAAATCAGCCGTTACATCCTCCAGTACTCCTGTATTAACAGCATCACCACCATATCTCATCTTCTGGCCATTCTTCCAGATACCTCTTAGATAATTATAATAATGACCTGCTTGTCTGGGCTCTCCGTTGATTGGGTCATTATTATTGTTATAATAAACGAAACGACGCATACCATAGCGTTCATCATCCTCAATGCCGTTTCCAAAATTGACACCATTGATACTCACATCGCACAATTGCTCTCTACCAATAGTATCACCAGTAGCCGGATCAGTAATAAATCGGTATTTAGGATTATCATGGCCATCAGGATCGAGGTACGGTCCCTGGAAAAAGTCAACGCCAATTGCGGGAGGCTGTTCTCCATATGCTTCTGGTTCACCACTACCATCAACTGCAGAACCGTTGTAAGCATATCCTAATCCACGTCCCACATCACAACCTACGTAGTCATCCTGCGCATATCCCAAATCCGGGTCAACCCAGGGAGAGAAATAAGTCTCTTTCAGTTCAAAAGTAGAGCGGTTAATGATTTCATAGCTATAAAACGTCATATTATTCACCTCATCGTTGGTAGCAAAAGCAAAAGCCTGAGCCCTGATCTCGAGTCCAATTGCAGCACCTTCCGAATCGGTATGTATGTTACCCTTATCATTGAAGACCCACCACAAAGTCTGGTCCCCTTTGATTACCTGATCAGCCAATATAGACCCCTTAATAGAGCCTTCTATTGATTCATCCATGGTTGGTATCTTGGTATGGCAAAGACTGTTGTCAATATCGTAATAAGGATAATCTCCGGCAAAAGGATTGTATTCACCGTCGCCGTCAACATCATAAAATGGGGCCAGGTAATAACTTTGCTTCTTCGAAATATCGGCATGTGCCGGCCATTCCAGGATTTCGGTCGGGATTGTATAATCATCACTTGGCATAAAAGCTCCGGTATTCGGGTCGGTATGCGACAAAAACTCATCAACCAAGGCTCTGTTCATCTTGAACAATCTGTCGTATTGCGCACAAACTGTTTCATCGATTGCAGCAGTACCATCAATAGTGAGAGGACCCGTCCAGAAATCCACACCACCATTTAATTCAGGACCCTGTCTAAATCGTTGAGCGGCCAACTTTAGCTGGTTATTAATATCCAATCCGCCAATCCACAAAGCACCACTAAACATAGAAGTTGCAGATCCGCTTTTAGGAACATAATACCTGGAAATGCCATCCAGATCCCACCACATATCACCTCCGGCATTAACACGTGCCCTTACATTATTTACATCAAGCCATTCAAATGCAGAAGAGGGTGAACAACCTGCTGATGTTTCCTTTAATCCACTGGATTTATTATTCATATCTTTACCTTGGTACTCACGCGCGTAATCATATTTAACTACCGCAAGTATAAATACCATTGATAAAACCAATTTGGAAATATTTTTCATTATTACAACAGCTTTAAATTATTAATTCTTAAATACACCTGTCAAATCGTTAGAAATTAAAAATTACTCCTAATCTGATTTGTCGGGGCGCACTATAATTTGCAGGATTATTAACAAACAGGCCATACAACTCTCTAAAGGCAATTGGATCTATTTGAGTATTTATCTGACGCTGCCATTCAGGTGCTGAAAGATATCCATCATCATCAGGATTCCCTGTTGCCGAATAAGCTGAAATCACATTCCTGGTATCAAGCAGATTAAGCACTTGGAGATACACATTCAAATAGGCTGGCCTTTGATTTCCATCCTTCGATTTAAAATTCACATCAATGTCTTTATCAATCCTCAAATCCAGGCGGAACTGCCAGGGAAGCCTTGATCCAAAATAGGAACCATCAAGCAAACGGTTGCCACCACTAATGGGCGAAATCACATTCCGTGAAGCGGTATAAGGCGTTCCTGAACCGCCTAAAACAGTGAGTGTGAAACCAGTATTATTCAACAATTGAACCGGTGCTTTGTCTTTTTTCTCACGACGGATCAGCGGACCATTATACTCTTTGCCTTTACCATAACGATAGTCCAGTAAAACATTAAATTGATGGCGTCTGTCCCAAGGCATGGCAATGGTCGAACGCAAATTTGGCAAACCGGCTGCAATAAGTGATTGTGCAGTCGTAGTAGAGGCTCCTGTTGCATTGGCAAACTGTAAGGTATAGCTTGCACGTAAACGAGCATTGCCTGTACGTCTTAAATCATATTCCACTGTTAAACCCTTTACGGTACCAAAGTCAAGATTGTTAAATGAAGTATAATCTTTCGGATAAGCCCCATTGAAGCGATAAATCTGAATCATATCACGCATCTCGCGATAGAAAGCCGTGAAAGTGACAGAAGAGGAATTGGTTAACTTTTGAGTAAAACCAAGTTCATAATCAATGGTTTGAGATGGTTTAAGTGCAGGATTATTAATCACATCGTTAATGCTCTCAAAGAAATAGTAGGTAGCAGGATTTGAGAACAAATTACTCGTTGGACGTTGAGTTAAAACATCATAATGAGCAAAGAATAGTGCTTCATCCGAAATCGGGAAGGAGAATGAAATACGCGGCATCACACTCCACTGAGGCTCATAATCTTTAAATGAATTGATATCGGCTCTTTGCTGATCCGGATTTATCAGGAAAGGTGAAATACCGGAGCCAACATCCAATAGAGAGGGATCCTGGATTTCGGCACCATTGGCATTATACCAGATATTCTCTGAACGGTATCCAACAATTTCCGATGGATTTCTTACATCATTAACATAAACCACATAATCGCTGCCAATACCTGCAGGATGACTAACAGGCTGCCCTTTAATATTTGTAACTTCTCCGGCTGTATAAGCATTGAAAAGCAAAAATGGGTCATTCAACACTTTTTGGTTGGCATCAAAGCGGTCAACACGAACACCTATATTAAAGATAAGGTCTCTAAAGGCAAATTTATCCTGAATATAGCCTGCCAGATATACAGGTTGAAATGCTCCGATTGGTCTGGTGTACATCCCATTCTCATCGCGGGCATTAAAAAAGTCGTCGAAACTTGGTTGTGATGTCAACTTCTTACCCGTATAATCATATCCTGAATACATGGTATAATAACCACCATCATTCAATAGTTCATCAGGGCTGAACATGCTGATATCAAACAATTCAGAATCTACATTAATTACATGTACCTTTCCATCTTTATCAAAATACTCAATGCTATTGTTATTAAAATCATAGGAATCGATATTAATATAATCCACGCCATCTACAGGCAAACCAAGCTTAGTCCTTAAGTTCATATCGAAAGTACGTTGCGACAATTCATCATATCGTCTGTAATACATTACAGTATCAACAATACCGTCATAACTAATCAGAAAGGGGTTATCGGTATCAATCTCCATGATATGGAAGTTGGTGAGACCTCTCATTAAAGACCAAAGACGGGTAGGCGCATAACTCACATTTCTGTTTGTTCTTTGTTCGTACTGAAACCCTAGCTTTATTTCATGATTTCCGATATCCATCGAACCGGCTACGTTTATGCTAAACTGATCATTATCCGAAAAGCCATATCCGCTCTGATTTGCACCGGGAGCTTGATACAGGCCATAAAATGCCTGAGGCGAATCACCATTCAACAAAGCACCACCCAGCTGCATCTGCGTAAAGTTTTCAAAATTTCCATCGGGCTGACCGGCATAAGTATCGTAATAACTTGTAGTATAATTTGCAACCAAAGGGTTGATATCTGCGGGAGTCCAGCTAACAAGCGTGTCAAAATTCCAGGTTCTCAGGAACCATACGTCTTCATAATAATGTCCGTTTACAGTATCGCTTGCCAACTCAAAAGATGGCGTTCTGTGAATTTGATATTTCCCAAGATAACCGTATTTAAATAAGTTGTCCCAATGATTCGGATCACCATAAGAATTCTTCTCACGCGTATAGTCAGCCTGAATAGAGTAATAAATATTTTTTACTATCGAACTGCTTTCGTTATCGGTTGGGAATCGCTGGGTGAAGCGACCAAAAACACGCCAGGTGTTATCATCAAAACGGGTATTCTTATCAGAGTTGTAGTATGAGCCAGAATAGCTGTAATCATTCCCTTCTGATTTGTTGAATGTACCACCAACAGAGAGGTTGATGGTTTCTGTTGTTCTGATGTTAATATTACCTGAGAGATTGATCCCATAACGATCGGTATTCAATGATGTTTTTGAGTGTTTCAAATCTGATGCTCTCACAAATTCACCATTTCTAAGGGTTCCGGATCCGATACCTGTTGGTCTGAGCGGATTTGTTGAAATACTTGCCAAAGTAGCATCATTGGCACTATAATAGCCTAAGCCGGAAATTCTACCATCACGGTTGTAGTTGATATCTCCTGCAATAAAGAAGCCGAGCAAAGCTGTTTCCTGATTCTTACCTTTAAGCAATGGCCCCTGGATATTAAAACCAAGCCTGTTATGGCCGTAAGCATCAAGCAACTCGGATGTTTCGAGTTCAACTCCGGCACCAAACGTACGCGAAGGTCCTTTCGTAGTTACGTTAATAATACCACCTGTGGCATCGCCATACTGAGCCGGCGTACCACCCAGGATCACATCCACCTGCTCGATAGCAGACTGTGGCACACTTCCTGAACCAATAACGCGTACACCGTCGATATAGACTGCTGTGGCATCCGAACGTGCTCCACGCACATTACCGCGCTCGCCATCCTGTGAGAACACACCCCCAACAGTGGCAGCAACAGCATCAGCCGAACGGTTTGGCATCTTCTTAATTTCTTCAGAAGTTACTGATGCGCCCGAAGTGGTCTGGTCTTTGGATATCAATGGCACCTTGTACTCGATAATCTCAACTGTCTCCAGGTCGATTGAAGAACCAGTCATCACGATATCGTAAAAGGTAATTTTGTTACCGGGTATATTGATACCGGTAACCGTAACCGGATTATACCCGACAAAAGTAGCCTTCAGGTCATATTTTCCGGGAGGAATGGGGTTAATAACGTAGTTTCCGTCAAAATCAGAGGTAGCACCTCCCACCACTGTTCCGCCATTTTCGAGTACAATATTGGCAAATGGGATGGGTTCCCGGCTGTCTTTCTCGTAAACTTTACCTTGTAATCTTCCTTGCTGAGCTAGTGCTAACGTCCAAGACATCAACACTATACACAGAGTTAACAGTAAATTTCTCAACATACCATGTAATTTTATGTTATACTACTCTTTATGTGCGTTTAAGGCCGGTAAAGATAGAAATAATTCATTTTACTATCCAAGAAAAACCACCATACCTTAACAAAAAAGTTCCCTAAAGCTTAACAAATACTTAAGCATAAGGCCTTTCCAAAATGGCTTGGTAGATAATTGCCTTGCGTAAATCGAAAGGCTGATGACCTTTAGTTTTCTTAATAGTTTCTGGTTCTATGGCTCTCTTTACCGAATTATCTTTACTATTTCCTTCTTTTTTTAACTGCTCTTTATGCTCGATCAGGTACAGATCTTCAAGTGATTGATAGGCTCCACCTACTTCTGTTTCAGTTATTTCGATCGTGCTCTTCTGCTCACTAACCTCCTGAAATACTGTTTGAGGTTCGGATTCCTCCCCTAATATCTCTGCCAAAATATCGTCAAACGACCTCTCCTTCTTTTGTTGAGGGCTGCCTGCCTGCTGGTTCTGATCCCGGGTTTTTCTTTTTTGAGTTCCCTTGATCACACTAAAAACCAACCAGATAACACCAATCAGGATGTAAATAAAATCTTCCATAGGTCGATCTATATTCCAGTTAAAGAGGCTAAAAGTAATAAAAGAAATATACTTCTTGCTATCAAAAATCAGAAAACGGCTCTTATTTTCAAGTTTAAGGGTGAAACAATTTTGCCTATTTCCTTATTTTTTAGCATGTTACACGGCATTACAATTGATTAATAATTTCCAGAATTTTTTCTTTCTTTCTTCTCGAAACGGGGATCATACTACCGTCGGTAAGTAAAATAGCCACTTGTTCCCGATTAAAATTCCGGATATACTTCGTATTAATAAGGTGTGATTTGTGCGGGCGGATAAAATTCCCTTCCTCCAAAAGACTTTCAACATCTTTAAGTGTTTTGCTGATCAATAAATGTGTGCCATCAGTAAAATAAAAGTGCGTATAATAATTATCTGATTCACAACGAATAATATCATTCATTGCAACAACATGAATTTTCTCGGATGTAGATAGCACAATTTTTTTTGATTCGAGTTGATTCGGATTAATGTTGTTGAGCAAAACCTCGATCTGTTTTTGATTGCTTCTTCTTTGTTTCAGTTGCCTAACTTTTTCAACAGCAGCAACAAGCTCGTCCGGCACGATTGGTTTCAGTAAATAATCAAGTGCCGCATATCTGATTGCCTTAATGGCAAACTGTTCAAAGGCTGTGGTAAAAATAATTTCAAAATTTATTTCATCCAGGCGTTCGAGCAATCTAAAACCACTGCCATCCGGCATTTCAATATCCAAAAAAACCAGATCGGGTTGATGTTCCAGAATTGCTTCCTTACCGGACTGAACCCCGCCTGCTTCGGCGCAAACCATTACATCATCACAAAAACGACTGAGCAGGCCGCGTAGCGTTTCTCTTGATTTAAGCTCGTCTTCAACGATTACAGCTCTGAGCATAGTTTTAATATTTTAACAAAATTACTCTTTATATTGAATTCTGATTTCGACCCGGGTTCCACAGGCTTGCTTATCCTCATCAAAAAGATCGATCACCTTAACAATATAGACATCCTCGGTATATTGATTAAGCACATCCAGGCGTTCTTTGGTAATGAGCATTCCGCGCGATTTTCGTTCGATACCCGATTCTTTCCTGATCTGTGCTGCCCGTTCCCTGCCAATGCCGTCATCCTGTATAATACAGAGAATATTTTCTCCTTCCAGTTTGATGATAATCTGTAAATGACCCGTTTTGGAACTATGCATCAATCCATGTAAGATGGCATTTTCAACATAAGGCTGAAGAATCATGGGAGGTATTTCAATAAAACTGTCGTCAATCTCAGGATCCACTTCTATTTGAAATGTAAACTTACCATGAAACCGCAGGCTTTCTATTTCGATGTAGAGTTTAAGTGCCTGTAATTCGTCCCGCAACAAAACAGAGCTCTCGGCAGAATTGCTTAAAATACGGCGCATCAGCTGCGAAAATTTAGATAGGTAGTGAATGGCATTATCAATATCATTGTTAACCACAAAACTTTGAATGCTATTAAGAGAATTAAACAAAAAATGTGGATTCATCTGAAGCTGAAGTGCTTTTTGTTCCAGCTGATACATTTGTTTTTCGAATGCCAGGTATTTTTTTTCGGCTTCGTGTTTTCGCCGCAATACATTTAACCTAAGCACGATAAGCCCATACACTGCCAACACAAGCAATAAAACTACAATCCCTCTAAACCACCAGGTATCGTACCATGCTGGTAATATGATAATGGTGAGTTTAATGCCCTGAGTATTCCAATATCCGTCACTATTCGAGGCCATTACCCTAAAAGTATAGGTGCCGGCACTTACCCGGGCAAACTCTGCATATCGCTGATTGGCATCGCGTTCAATCCAGTTTCTGTTATAGTTTTCCAGTATAAATCGATATTTATTTTTGTAAGGGTTTGTAAAATCCAGGGCTGTAAATTCGAAAGCAAAATAGTTATCATCATAGTTTAAAATAATCGTATCACCATCCTTAAAGTTCTTCTGCTGAAGCAGGTTAAACTTCTTAAAAGCCGTAATTCGAATGGGAGGCGGTGTTGTATTCACCAGGATCTCATCCGGATAAAACACATTGTATCCATTCATGCCACCAATATAAATTTCACCATCGGCGGCTAACATGGCTGCATTCAGATTAAACTCGTTGCTTTGTAATCCATCCGTTACATCATATTTACTAAAACTTGAATCTGTCGGGTTATAGCGCGAAAGGCCCCAATTTGTTGTTATCCATATAATTCCATTAGAATCTTCCAGTGCTTTATAGGTTACGTTATTCGACAATCCGTGCTTTTCGGTGAATCGCTTAAATTGCCCTGTTTCAGGATTAAAAACCAACAAGCCTTCTCCACGTGTTCCAATCCACAAACTTCCATCACTATGCTCGGTGATCGAAAACAGCTTATCTCTACCTGTTGCATAGAGCTCTCTGTCGGGATCGTTACTTTGAAAAAGCGTAAACTTGTCATCCTGATAATTGTATAAGGCTAATCCGGTAAGTGTGGCCAGCCAATATCTTCCTGAACGATCAATAAACAAGTCATAAACCCTGTTCGAAGCTAAACCACCAATTTTGCTGTTATGATTTCTGTACACAATAAATCCATCAGATGTTTCATTCAGGCGTGCCAGGCCATCGTCGGTTGCAACCCAAATGCGTCCAAGACTATCCTCTTGAATATCTGTAACATAATTATTAGGCAGGGAATTGGAATCTTTAGGATCCGATTCAAAATGCTTGAATGTTTTAGTTTTCGGATCATAACGGCTTAAACCACTGTTTCTAAAACCAATCCAGTAATACCCTTTACTGTCGCGAAACAAGCTTCTGACAAGGTTTTGCGAAATTCCAAACTTCGCCTCCTGCCTGGGTATCAATAATTCAAAAGTGTTATCTTTCCTGTCAGCAATTATTACGCCATGATCCGTTCCAATCCAGATTTTCCCGTTCTCTGCCTCCAAAAAAGTCCACACCGAATTATTCACAAAACCATGTTCCAGTGATGGCTGCGATCTGTAAAGCCGAAACTTTGGCGATCTGCTGTCGAGCTTATTCAACCCATTAAATGTACCAACCCATAAATTATTATAATGATCGCTATACAATGAATATATCCTGTTGTCAGAAATTGAATATGGTCTGTTGGCAAGATGCTCAAACTGCTTGAACGTATTATCGCTAAAACAATAATATATTAACCCATCACCATTCGTGCCCAGCCACAAACCCCGATGGCCATCAACATGAATTGTTGTAATTTCAGGTCTTAATTGTCCATGATAATCTATGGTTTTAAAGTTACGGCTTTCCGGTATATACTGGCATAAGCCAGCTCTTGTACCTACCCATAACTTTCCGGATTGATCAAATGCCAGTGTATTTACATGATTGTCCGGCAAACTACTAGAATCTCCCGAAATGTGAAAAAACCTTGTCAGACTCTGATTTTCAATCTTATACAATACCAATCCATAACTTGTGGCAATCCAATAATTATCCAGCGAATCTTGTGTGGCCATATTCATCTTGTTGCTTCTCAGCGGATTACCATAGTCTCTGCTAATCACACGCGAAAAACCCCCAAGAGTCGGCCTGAAAGCCGACAAGCCTGCATCCGTACTTATCCAAATAACGCCAAGGTGATCTTCAAAGATATGGTTGATCATATTACTGCTCAGGCTTGTAGAATCATTTTCATCATGATAAAAATTAGATATTTCACCGGTGGACATTTGCAAAATATTCAGGCCGTATTCTGTTCCAACCCAGAGTGTATCATTACGCTGAAACAAGGCCCTGATCGTTTCGTTGCTTAATCCATTACTTTTGCTGTAGATCAAAAAATTATATCCGTCATAACGATTTAATCCATCCCAGGTGCCAAACCACATAAAGCCTTCTGAGTCCTGAATCATAGTATTTACGGTATTCTGGCTTAGTCCTTTTTCGATACGCACATTTTCTGACAAAATACGCTCAAAGACAAGTCTGTCAGGAACTTGCTGGGCATGGGCAACCGGATTGAAAATCGAAGCAAAAAACAAAAGCAAAAAAAGACCGAAACGTTTTATCTCAGCCAATCCGGAAAATAAACATAGTAAAACCGGCTTGTTTAGTGCTTTTTGGATTTCAGCCATTTTTTGTTCTTTCGTTCCATCTTTTTCATCATTTTCCGGGTAGCGTCCGACTGCATTTTGAGATGCTGTCTCTGCGCCTGTTCATATTCCTTATCAGCCTGACGTTGTAGCTCACGTTCAATTTTTTGATTTTTCTTTACTGCACCTGGTCGCTCCAATAAGCTGCATGACTGCATGGTCATCACCAGCACAATAAAACCAAACAGACCCAAAAATCTTATTATGAAATTAGCCTTCATCTTAAAATTCAGTTAACAAACCTACAAAAATTTAAATCACACAGCAGCAATTCTCCTACTACATCCTAAAGCAAACTATCTTTGCCAAAATTTATTCTCTCTTTATATGAGTAATAATGACTTTCAATGTGCGTTATCTAGCTATCATGCCAAAAATTAGTACTTATAAATCAGGATTCCTTACCACAATCCTAGTGTTGATCTTTATTCTTTCGGCTTGTCGCAAAGAAGAGATCAACCCTAATGATCCCAAGGCTTACATCAATTTTACCATTGATCCCAACGGGACATTTTATCAGGAATTAAACACTGTTGGTGGCTGGATGTATGTGACTGCCGATCCGCCCAGCCGTGGAATTATTGTATATCGTATGACCCAAAATGAGTTCTTGGCCTACGATCGTATGCCACCAAACGAACCAAACCGCTGCTGCGAAGGAAATGAATGTACGCGTCTTGTTGTAGGTGATTATTATCCAATGGCCTATGACGAATGCAACGACATTTCGTATCTCTTACTCAACGGAAGCATTGTTGAAGGTGATGGAAAATGGCCTTTGATTCAATACCAAACAACTTACAACGGACAATATTTACGGATTTACAACTGATGTTTTGCTAAAGCAAATTCTTTCACAAAAAAAAACCTTCCGAAAATTTCGAAAGGTGTTTTTTAAAATGGAAAAAGATTAATACCTGTAATGATCTGGTTTATAAGGCCCTTCAACAGCAACGCCAATATAATCAGCCTGCGCTTGGGTAAGCTTGGTAAGTTTTACACCAATTTGTTCCAGATGTAAACGGGCAACTTCTTCATCCAGGTGTTTGGGCAAACGGTAAACATCAATTTCGTAATTATCACGATTCTTCCAGAGGTCGATCTGTGCAAGGGTTTGGTTGGTAAAAGAATTGCTCATCACAAAGCTGGGATGGCCGGTGGCACAACCCAAATTTACCAGGCGGCCCTCAGCAAGCAAATAAATTGCATTGCCCTGAGGCATTACATACTTATCAACCTGAGGCTTGATATTAATCCTTTCAATATCATCAGCAGCATTCAAAGCGTCAACCTGAATTTCATTATCGAAATGTCCAATATTACACACGATGCTTTGGTCTTTCATCCGACGCATATGTTCAAGCGTGATAACATCTTTGTTACCGGTAGTGGTGACAAAAATATTTCCAATCTTCAATGCTTCATCAATAGTAGTAACCTCATAACCCTCCATGGCAGCCTGAAGTGCGCAGATCGGGTCGATCTCGGTAACCAAAACGCGTGCACCATAGGCTTTAAGTGATTTTGCAGAACCTTTGCCCACATCACCATATCCCAAAACCACACACACTTTTCCGGCCAGCATCACATCCGTGGCACGTTTGATACCATCGGCCAGCGATTCGCGGCAACCATAAAGGTTATCAAATTTCGACTTGGTAACTGAGTCATTCACATTGATGGCAGGAACAAGCAACTTCCCGGCTTCTTTCATCTGATAAAGCCTGTGAACACCGGTTGTGGTTTCTTCCGAAACACCCTTCCACCTTTTCACGGTTTCGCGCCAGTGTTTTGGGTTTTCTAAATAAGTCTCCTGAAGTATTTTCAACAATGCTTTTTCCTCATTGCTGCCGGGGGTTTTCCTGAGTAATTCCGGATTTTGCTCTATCTCATACCCTTTGTGAATCATCAGGGTGGCATCGCCGCCATCATCCACGATAAGATCAGGACCAAGGCCGTCTTCAAAAGTCAGGGCTTGCTTGGTACTCCACCAGTATTCTTCCAAAGTTTCACCCTTCCAGGCAAACACAGGCACTCCTTTGGCAGCAATAGCCGCTGCCGCATGATCCTGTGTAGAGAAAATATTACAACTTGCCCAGCGTACTTTAGCACCCAGGGCCTGCAAAGTTTCAATTAAAACGGCAGTTTGAATGGTCATGTGCAAGGATCCTGAAATCCGGGCACCTTTCAATGGTTGCTCTTTGCCATATCTCTCGCGCAACGACATCAGGCCGGGCATTTCTTTCTCGGCTATTTCAATTTCTTTTTGTCCCCAGGATGCCAACTTAATATCGGCAATCTTGTATCGGACTTCATTTGCTGTCATGGTATTATTCATAACTTTTTGCTAAATAGTTTTTTAGATCATTAAAAAGGGCTGCAAAATTAGCAGTTTTTATCAGATTGTAACAAAAAACAGCAGGTAATTGTTGTGTTGTATCACTCATATAACTCGTGTGATTTGATTTAATTAGCTGTGTGTGTGTTGTTTATGAAATCAAACTTAGTGTTGCAATTTAGATTAAATACAAATAATTGCAAAAACACAAGATTTGTTGTTATTTTGCATCATCGTATTTCAAATTGACCTCCTCATTCCCTTGTAAGGGTCCGTTTGATTTATAAAGAAGAGTGGAGAGACTAGGCTCAACGAAGCTCTAGCAACCTTCCCTGTAAGGAGTGGTGCTAAAACCTAAACCGGCCTTTGGTCAGGTGATGATAAATTAAATAAGTAAAAACCCATGCAGCAATTAATTGCCATTTTGTACCTTCCCGTCACTCACTACTTTTGTTATGCATTCTTTGTTGCACAAACCATTTTGCCATGATTAACCGACTCGAACAACTTAAAGAACTTCTCAAAACTAAAATACTTGTACTTGATGGGGCAATGGGAACTATGATTCAGCAGGAAAAACTCAAGGCCAAGGATTATGCCGGTGAGCTTTTTGCCAATCATCCTTTCCCACAGCAAGGTAATAACGATTTGCTTTCACTTACGCAGCCTGAACTCATCTATAAAATACATAGTGCCTATCTGGATGCCGGAGCCGATATCATCGAAACCAATACTTTTAATGCCAACCGCATTTCGCAGGCCGATTATGGTCTGGAACGTCAAGTGAAAGCATTGAATTTTGCTTCGGCTCAACTGGCCCGGAAAGCTGCTGATGAATACACAGCAAAACAGCCTGATAAACCACGCTTTGTTGCCGGAGCATTAGGCCCCACCAACAAAACCGCATCCATGTCGCCCGAAGTGAATGATCCCGGCTTTCGTGCAGTCAGCTTCGATCAGCTTGTCGAAACCTATTTTGAACAAGCCGAAGCACTTATAGACGGCGGAGCTGATGTGTTATTGATTGAAACAGTTTTCGACACCCTTAATGCCAAAGCTGCACTTTTTGCCGTTCAAAACCTGCAGGAAAAGCTTGGCCGTAAATTAGGTGTAATGCTTTCCGGAACGATTACTGATGCCAGCGGACGAACGCTCTCCGGGCAAACAGTTGAAGCGTTCCTAACCTCCGTAAAACATGTCGATTTGATTAGCATCGGGCTGAACTGTGCCCTGGGAGCAGCTCAAATGCGCCCCTATATTGAAGAACTAAGCAAAAAAGCCAGTTTGCCGGTTAGCGCATATCCTAATGCCGGCCTTCCCAATCAGTTTGGTGAATACGATGAAAGTCCCGAAATCATGGCAGGTCATCTTCACGATTTCGTTGAGCATGGTTTTGTTAATATAATAGGCGGTTGCTGTGGCACCACACCAAAACACATCCAATCCTTTGCTAATCTGGCACTTAAAGCCGAGGCACGAAAAATTCCGGAAAATCGTCATGAAACAATTTTTTCGGGTCTTGAACCCGTAAAAGTTAACCGGCAACAAAATTTTGTCAATATTGGCGAACGAACCAATGTAAGCGGTTCCCGAAAATTTGCCCGACTCATCCGCGAAAAGAAATATGAAGAAGCACTTAGCATAGCCCGTCATCAGGTTGAAGGCGGCGCACAGGTTTTGGACATCAATATGGACGATGGTTTGCTGGATGCCAAACACGAAATGGTGACCTTTCTGAATCTCCTGATGGCTGATCCTGACATCGCAAAACTTCCGGTGATGATCGACTCCTCGCGCTGGGAAGTGCTCGAAGCCGGCCTGAAATGTGTGCAGGGCAAAGCTATCGTCAACTCCATCAGCCTGAAAGAAGGGGAAAAAGTCTTTTTGGATCAAGCTAACAAGATCAAAAAATATGGCGCTGCCGTTGTGGTGATGGCCTTCGACGAAAGCGGACAGGCAGCAGATTATGCCCGCAAAATCGAGATCTGCCAACGAGCGTACGATTTGCTTACCAAAAAAATCAATTTTCCTCCCGAAGATATCATCTTCGATCCCAATATTCTGTCTATTGGAACCGGCATCTCCGAACATAATAACTATGCCGTTGAATACATCAATGCTACCTGGTGGATAAAGAAAAATCTGCCTTTTGCCAAAGTAAGCGGAGGTGTGAGTAATCTGTCCTTTGCCTTTCGCGGAAACGATACTGTGCGCGAAGCCATTCATGCTGTTTTTCTTTATCACGCCATCAAAGCCGGGATGGATATGGGCATTGTAAACCCGGGAATGTTGCAGATTTATGATGAAATTGATCCCGTTTTGCTTGAGCTTACCAAAGATCTGGTACTCAACCGCAAACCGGATGCCACCGAAAAACTTTTAGCCTTTGCAGCACAGGTTCAAAAATCAACTGAAAAAGGCGAAAAAGCAGACCCCTGGATGGACCTTCCACTCAACGAACGCATCAAACTTGCGCTTATCAAAGGAAATGCTGAACACATCGAAGAAGATGTGCTTCAGGTAAGAACTGACTTTCTGCGGGCATTGGATGTGATTGAAGGGCCCTTGATGGACGGTATGAATGTGGTAGGTGAACTTTTCGGCGACGGCCGGATGTTTTTACCGCAGGTAGTTAAAAGTGCACGTGTAATGAAAAAAGCGGTGGCGGTGCTGCTCCCGTACATTGAAGCAGAAAAAACCAGCATCAGCAGCTCGGCCGGTAAAGTACTGCTGGCCACTGTGAAAGGAGATGTTCATGACATTGGCAAAAACATTGTCAGCGTAGTACTGGGCTGCAATAATTACGAAGTGATCGACCTCGGTGTGATGGTTCCTGCCGAAAAAATTCTGGAAACAGCTGTCAGCGAAAATGTTGATATTATCGGCCTCAGCGGCTTGATTACGCCTTCGCTGGAAGAAATGACCCATGTGGCCACTGAAATGCACAACAGAAAAATGAAAATCCCTTTACTGATCGGTGGTGCAACAACTTCTGAAGTGCATACCGCAGTGAAAATCTCGCCTGCGTATGAAGCTCCTGTAATTCACGTGAGAGATGCTTCCAAAGTTACACAAATAATAGGCCAGTTACTTGGAAATGAAACGAAAAAGCAAACTTTTCAGTTGGAAATCAGCACGAGATATGAGCATTTACGTCAAAAATATCAACAATCGAAAACCGGGGATAGCTATGTAAGCCTCGAAGTTGCCCGGGCTAATCGCTTCAAAGGCGAATTTTCAACTCAAACAATTAAAAACCCTTTAAAACCTGGGATAACGGTTGTCAAAGATTTGGATTTGAATCTCTTAAAACCCTATATCGACTGGACTTTCTTTTTCCATTCCTGGCGGATAAATGGCAAGTACCCACAGATTTTGGGCGATCTTTTCAAAGGCGATGAAGCCCGTAAACTTTTTGATGATGCCCAAAAGTTGTTGGATCATATCATTCAGAACAAACTTCTTACGGCCAAAGGAGTAGCCGGCATTTTTCCGGCACTGGCAGTTGGGGACAGTGTGCAGGTTTTCAGACCAGAAAACCATGATTTGCAACTCACTCATTTTGAGTTTTTGCGCAACCAACAGCAAAAAAAACAAGGCTATCCCAATCTTTGTCTTGCCGACTTTATAGCACAAAAAGAGGCAGGAATAATGGATTATCTTGGCGGTTTTGTAGTAACAGCCGGACATGGCACACAAGAACTTGTGGATCATTTTGAATCGCAAAATGATGATTACAATGCGATTATGTCCAAAATACTTGCCGATCGTCTTGCCGAAGCTTTTGCCGAATACCTGCATGTTATGGTGCGAAAAGAAATATGGGCTTATGCTCCTGACGAAGACATGGATATCACAGCCTTACTAAAGGAGAATTATCAAGGCATCAGGCCGGCACCAGGCTATCCGGCCTGTCCGGAACATTCCGAAAAACAAAAGCTGTTCGACCTGCTTGAAGCCAAAAAGCATACTGGTGTGCAACTTACCGAAAATTATGCCATGTATCCGGCAGCGTCAGTAAGCGGTTTTTATTTTGCACATCCTTATGCGCAGTATTTTACCGTAGGAAAAATCAGCAGAGATCAGATTGCAGATTACAGCAAACGCATCAACCGGTCAATCACTGAAACAGAAAGACTTTTAAACGCAAACCTCAACTACTAACCATGCTCGAACTACCCAGTGTTACTTCACAAATTGCAAAATCTGATAATACCTTGTTTTCCTTCGAAATCTTGCCACCCCTAAAAGGCCAGCATTTTGAGCATATCCAGCAGGCTGTTGAGCCGCTGATGGATTTTGAGCCCGCTTTTGTAAATGTAACCTACCATCAGGAAGAATTTGAATATAAACAACTTCAAAACGGCCTGCTCGAAAAGCAAACTGTTCGCAAACGCCCTGGAACTGTTGGCATTGCAGCTGCCTTGATGTACCGTTATCATGTCAATGTGGTGCCCCATATCATCTGCGGCGGCTTCACCCGTGAGGAAACTGAGAACGCTTTGATTGATCTTCATTTTCTTGGTGTGAAAAACCTGCTGATCGTACGGGGCGATCCACAGCCTTCGGTAAAATATTTTCAGGCAGAACCTGGCGGCCATGCCCATGCTATCGATCTGGTGAAACAGGTTCAAAACCTTAATCACGGTAAATACCTGGACGAAGATCTGCAGAATTCAACGCCAACCAATTTTTGCATGGGTGTAGCAGGCTACCCCGAAAAACACATGGAATCGCCCAACCTGGAAAGCGATCTGCAACATTTGAAAGCTAAAATTGATGCTGGTGCTTCCTATATTGTAACCCAGATGTTTTTTGATAACCAGAAGTATTTCAATTTTGTTGACAGCTGTCGTGCTGCCGGAATCAATGTGCCTGTGATAGCAGGTTTAAAGCCTGTTTCGGTGCTTTCGCATTTACAAAAACTACCACAAACATTTCACATCGATCTGCCGGAAACCCTTGTAAACGAAATCAAAAAATGCAAAGACAACAAAGCCGTTAGGCAATTGGGTGTTGAGTGGACTATCGCGCAAGCCAAAGAACTTATCGCAAATAAAACCCCTGTTTTGCATTTTTATACTATGGGCAAATCTGATAATATCAGGAAAATTGCAGAAGCCGTTTTTTAAACCAAAAACCATCTATTTCCCTATTCTTAAACAGCTTAAATATCCACTATTATCCTGATCAATGCGGTTGACTAAAATTTACCTTCCGGATAAGCCGATTGGTTAAGTGGAATTATTAATTTTGTGACGCGTATAGTTGCTGATTTTCCAAACAATAAGCACCAAATTATGAATGTTTACAACCAACTCAATTCTCCGGGGAAAAAAATCGCTGTGCTGGTAGATCCGGATAAGCCCACTGACGAAACTATTACTGCACTGGCCATAAATGCCAAAGAGGCCGCAGTCGATTTCTTTTTTGTTGGCGGCAGCCTGCTCACCAATGATAATATGGATAGTTGTATTAAAATACTTAAAACACTAACTGACATTCCCGTTATTATTTTCCCGGGCAATTCGCTACAACTCAGCAAAAAAGCAGATGCATTTCTGTTTTTAAGCCTGATCTCCAGTCGTAATCCGGAAATGCTGATTGGCCGGCATGTCATCTCGGCTCCTTACCTAAAACTTGCAGGCCTTGAAGTAATTTCGACGGGTTATATGCTTATCGACAGCGGAAAACCAACCACGGTAAGCTATATGAGCAACAGCGTTCCGATTCCATCCGACAAAAATGAGATTGCCCTGTGCACGGCTATGGCAGGCGAGATGTTGGGCATGAAATTAATTTTTATGGACGCCGGTTCAGGTGCGTATAATCCAGTACCCGAATCCATGATCAAAGCAGTAAAAGGCAGCATCGATGTGCCATTGATTATTGGCGGCGGACTAAAAACACCCGAGATGGCTGCTAATGCGGTGCATGCAGGAGCTGATATCGTAGTAGTTGGCAATGCTTTAGAAAACAATCCTGAACTGCTGAAATCGTTTGCCGAAGCTGTTCACGAGGCATATTAAGCTGAGTGAACTACACCTCATACTTTTCTTTTCAGGCTCAATTGCAGATTTTCTTTAATTTGCGGGCTAATTCCTATTTCAGCTTCTTACTATGAAAAAATTACAGCTTTTAGTATTAATGTTGCTGGCTTTTACCAGTCAAGACCTTTTTGCTCAGAACAAACAACTAACTGAAACAGATGCCGCCTGGATGAATCCGGCATTGTTTCCGGATCGGATGCAACAGTTAAAATGGTTTGGCCACACCGATAGTTACCTGCATTTGGAAAAAGACACCTTGTGGCTAACTGATGCAAAATCAGGCAAAACCAAGGTGCTCTTCACGCTTAACACGCTTAATTCACTCACCACAAAACAGCAGCTTGACAGTCTGAAGCGGTTTCCTGCTATCAATTGGCTGGAAGATGGCAGCGGTTGGTTTTTTGATCAGGATAAACTCTTACAACTTTCTGCCGATTTCGGGACGATTCAACAGATTACAAGTTTTCCGGAAAACGCAGCAAATAAGGTCGTTTTTGAGCAAGATTTGCAAACCGCCTATACCATAGATAACAATCTTTTTCTCGCTAAGGGCGAAAATCATATTCAAATTACTGACGATCCAAAAGGCGTTGTGAGCGGGCAATCGGTTCACCGAAACGAATTTGGAATCAGCGGAGGTATTTTCTGGTCGAAAGATGGCCGCAAACTGGCTTTTTATCAGATGGACGAGCGTATGGTGACCAATTATCCGCTGGTTAATACCGATGAACGTATAGCCACACTCAAAAATGAACCTTATCCCATGGCCGGCATGAAAAGCCATGAAGTGAAATTAAAGATTTATGACCTAACAAGCAAAACAACAGTTACACTTGAAACTGGAGAACCTGAAGAACAATACCTTACAGCCATAAGCTGGGATCCTTCAGGCCAAAAAATCTATATCGGAATCCTCAATCGGGAGCAAAATCATTTCAAATTTAATGCCTACAACTCAGCGGATGGCAGTTTTGAGAAAACCCTATTCGAAGAAAAAGACCCGCAATACGTCGAACCACAGTTTCCGGCTTACTTCCTGCCAAATAAACCAGACCAATTCATTTGGTTAAGCGAAAGAGACGGGTTCCGGCATATGTACCTTTATTCCACTAAAGGAGAGCTGCTCAAGCAACTAACTTCAGGAAATTGGATGATCACTGCCGAGCCATTCTTCGATGCTTCCGGGAAATTTGTTTATTTCTATTCCACAACCGAAAGTCCGCTGGAAAGACATTTATATAAACTTGACCATCAAAAAGGCAAAATGATTCGGTTAACGCAAACAGCCGGCACTCATCATGTTTCTATGTCCAAAAACGGGAAATACCTCCTGGATTCATACAGTAATCTGGAAACTGCCAACACAATTCAATTAGCTGATGGAAAAGGCAAGGTGATCAAAACCTTATTGCAATCAAAAGATCCGCTAAAAGATTATGCCTTAGGGAAAACAGAAATCATGGAACTGAAAGCTGAGGATGGAACAATACTTTATGCCCGGTTGATTACACCACCCAATCTGGACAGCACTAAAAAATATCCGGTGATTGTATATGTTTACGGAGGCCCTCATGCTCAATTGATTACCAACAGTTGGCTGGGTGGAGCTAATTTTTATCTGAATTATCTTGCCCAACAGGGTTATATCGTTTTCACGCTCGACAATCGTGGTTCGGCCAATCGGGGTGCCGAATTTGAACAAATCATTCACAGGCAGCTAGGCAAAACAGAAATCAAAGATCAGCTTACTGGCATAAACTATTTAAAAACACTGCCTTTTGTAGATCAAAACCGGATTGGTGTTGACGGCTGGAGCTACGGTGGTTTTATGTCGATCAGCCTGAAACTACATCATCCCGAGATATTTAAGGTAGCTGTAGCTGGCGGTCCTGTAATTGATTGGAAATATTACGAAATCATGTATGGCGAACGCTATATGGACACACCCGATGAAAATCCGGAAGGCTACGAATCAGCCAGTTTGATTAATAAAGTAAATGAACTGGAGGGAAAACTGTTGATCATTCACGGAACAAACGATCCGGTGGTGGTCTGGCAACATAGCCTGGCGTTCCTCAAAGCAGCTGTTAATGAAGGCAAGCTGGTAGATTATTTTGTTTATCCAGGCCACGAACACAATGTGAGAGGAAAAGACCGCGCTCACCTGATTAAAATGATAACCAATTATTTTGACGAAAATTTATAGTTTGATTTTTAGATTTATTCCACTTTCAGGAATTTAATCCATATCTGGAACTTTTATTCAATTGGATTAAAATCGTATATATTTGATAGTAAGCCGATTATCCATTTGGCATATTTAATGCTAACAGAGCCAATGAGATTATTCCTTAAATGGAGGTTTGAATGACAGCTAACAAACATATACTTGTGGTGGATGATTTGAAGGTCAATTTTCTGCTGATCAAAGCCATGCTTTTAAGAAACGGGATGTTGGTGAGCTGGGCCGAAAATGGCTATGAAGCTATCGAAATAGTAAAAAAAGAAACCAATCTCAGTGCAATTTTAATGGATTATAATATGCCGGGAATAGATGGTCTGGAAACCACCCTCATAATCAAAAAACTAAGGCCCGATTTAAAAGTAATATCCCATTCAACCTTTACAGACACATCATCTTTTGACAGAAGCAACGCCCCTTTCGATGATTACCTTTCAAAACCTATTGATTGTAATCAACTCATTTCGCTGCTACAAAAACACCTGAAACAATAAAATCACGCAGGGTAATTTTCAATTGTCGAAAAGCTTTGTTATTTTTGTGGTGCTCAATCATTAGCCAGGTCTGGATAAACTAATTCGGCATGAAAATATCTTTTACCCGCGTAATTCTTTTTTTTGTGCTGTTTTTGGTTCAGGCCTGCCTTCAGGCCAGCCTTCAGGCACAAACCGACAGTCATAAAATTGCAGACAGCCTCCGCAATCAGCTTGAATTAACAGCCGGAATAGCCAAACTCGAAACTTACAAATCACTCATCAAAAGCCTTCGTAATATTGATCCTGCTTCCGGCATTGAATATGCCCGGGCAGCCATGCCACTTGCTGATTCTCTGGGCACTAAAAAACTTAAAGCCGAAATACGAAACGAAGAAGCTGTTTGCTATCGTAAATTGCACATCTACGAAAAAGCCTTTGCTTTGCACCTGGAATGCCTGCGTGATTTCAAGGAAATGAACGATAGCGCAGGAACAGCATCTACATTGGCAAATATCGGCCAGGTTCATTTCTTTTATAAAGATTACGAACAAGCCATTAAATACCATACTGATGCCCTGGTAATCAAAGAGTTTTTAAACGATGAGCCACAAATAGCCTATTCGCAAAATGCCTTGGGAACCGTATTTTTAGAAATGGGAAACCTGGCTCGTGCCCTGGATTATTTTATTGCCGCACTCAATATCTACGATAAACATTACCTGCCCGCCCAATCGGCTAATACCAAAGCGAATCTGGCCAAAGTAATGTTTAAACTAAACCGGTATGAAGATGCCATGCGATACTTAAAAGAGGTAGAAGCTGTTTATTTGCAGGCTAAAGCTGATTTTGGTCTCAGTCAGGTGTATAACCAGATGGCAGAATATCTTTATGAACAGGGTAAATACGAAGAAGCATTAAACTACCTCGGGAAAGCCAAAGAGTTAGCCGAAAAAACAAACGAAAAAAATATATTGTTATACAATTATATCTTACGCCAGAAAATTGCAAGTGCCCAACAAGATTATAAAACTGCCTATGATAACTTATTATTAGTCAACAAATTAAAAGATACTCTGGTTAACGAACGCCGTCATCATGAGATGACTGAAATAAGAGTTCGGTATCAAACCAAACAGCTTGATGATGAAAACGAGATCTTGCGTTTGCAACTTTCCCAGCAATCACTCAGAATACGCTACATCGTTTTTGCATTACTTGCCACCATATTAGTATTGATTATTTTTGTTCTGATCTCTGTTGTCAGGCGAAACAGACGCAAAAGTCGGTTGCTCGAGATCACGAATCTCCAACTGGAAGAACGTGTGGAAGAGCGAACTCAGGAACTAAAAAAGCAAATGGACACCCTGGATCGAACTTTTCAATCCTTAAAACAAAGTGAAGAAAAATTCAGAAAAATTAGCGAAACCTCACCCCTCGGCATAGCGGTTACCGATACACGGGGAAAAATAATTTTTGTAAATCAAAACCTGACCGGGATTCTTGGCCTTCCAAAGCAATCATTCATTGATGGATTGTGGTTCAGAAATATTTTACTCGAAGACCGCAACAAAATGGACATTATCTGGCAAAACGCTCACAAAGCCAAAGAAGGCGTTTTTGAAGCAGAATTCAGACTTCGTCTCGATCAGCAAATCAGGCACATCCACTTCAAAGCTGCAACCATGTTTAATGCAGAAGAGTTTGCAGGCATCGTAAGCGTTTTTGAAGATGTGACCCAGCGTAAAAACTTTGAAAACGAACTTGTGGAGGCAAAAAATAAAGCCGAAGATTCTGACCGTCTAAAATCTGCTTTTCTGGCCAATATGAGTCACGAAATCAGAACGCCGATGAATGCCATACTTGGGTTTTCTGATCTGCTCTCGACGGATGAATACAGCCCGGAAGAAAAAATGGAGTTCATCGAAATGATCAAGTCGAGCGGCAGGCTGCTCCTAAATCTGATCAACGACATCATCGATATTTCCAAAATTGAAGCTGGTGAATTAAAAATCCAACCTTCCGAATTCAGGCTGCTTGATCTGATGGACGAAATGCTGCAAGGATTCCGCCAACAAATGGACAGAACCGGAAAATCACATGTAAAGCTTTTGCTCACACACCAAGAAGAACTTAATTCGGCAATAATCACGACCGACAGATTACGTTTGCAACAAATCCTGACAAATCTTCTGAGTAATGCCATGAAATTTACACAAATTGGCGAAATCGAATTCGGCGCCTTGTGCATCAATGGTTCTTATGAGTTTTTTGTCAGAGACACCGGCATTGGTATTCCAGATCATAAGCTGGATGTAGTTTTTGAACGCTTCAGGCAAGCAGACGATTCGCACACGCGCATGTTTGGCGGCACTGGATTGGGACTTGCCATCACCAAGCATCTTGTTGAATTATTAAACGGCAAGATTTGGGTGGAATCACAGCAGGGAAAAGGAACAGCATTTTATTTTACACTGCCTGCCGGCTCCGAAAATCAAACTTTTTTATTAGAGGACCAAGCACCTCACTATCCTAATCTACCCAGTTTTAAAGGGAAAACAATACTCGTTGCAGAGGATGTTGACACCAATTTCTTTCTGATCAAAACGATGCTTAAAAAACTCAATTTAAATGTTTTACATGCATCAAACGGATTAATAGCACTTGACCTGGCGGTTGAACATCAACCCGATTTAGTAATCATGGACATTCAAATGCCCGAAATGGATGGAATAGAAGCATTCAAACAAATCAGGCACCAAAACCTTGCGATGCCAGTTATCGCCATAACCGCTTATGCCATGTTGGGCGAAGAAAAACAATACCTCGAGTTAGGTTTTGATGCCTATCTAAGCAAACCTTTAAGCATAGATAAGCTGGTGGAATTACTCAGGATTTTTCTTCAACCAGAATAATCCTTACGAAAAAAAGGCTGTTTCACAAAAATATCCTTCGTATTTTAGCCACAAAAACTGGCCTTAATGCAGCGAAATCTGCTCGACAATAAAATTGAATTTTTAAAAGGTGTTGGCCCAAAACGCGCCGAAATGCTCAATAAAGAGCTTGAAATATTTTCTTTCGGCGATCTGCTTTTTCATTTCCCTTTCCGCTATATTGATAAAAGCAAGGTTCACAAAGTAGCCGACATCAATAACGACCAAATTTATTACCAACTTGTTGGACAGGTTTCGCAAATGCAGTTGCATGGCAAACAAAGAGTCACCAGAATTACTGCCCAATTTCACGATGAAAGCGGAAGCATCGAACTGGTTTGGTTCAAAGGTTTAAAATGGATCAAAAGCCGTTTTCAACCCGGCAAACAATATGTCATCTTTGGAAAAGCATCAGTTTTTAATAATCGTTTCAATATTGTTCATCCGGATGTTGAAGATTACCTGCCAGATATCATACCCGTTGGCGAAAGTTTGGAAGGCGTTTACAGCACTACCGAGAAGCTCAAAAATATAGGACTGGGCAGCAAACAACTTGCAAAACTTGTTAAAAATCTTCTCGGACAAATAAATCAGGCCATTCCGGAAAACCTTCCTCAAAACCTTCTTTTAACCTATAAGCTGATGGACAGGAATATGGCTTTTGCCCAAATCCATCTGCCTTCCCATCTTCAAAATCTTCAGGCTGCCACCAGACGCCTGAAATTTGAAGAATACTTCTTCTTGCAGCTGAATATGCTGCTCCGTAAACGCCAGCGTGAAGCACAAATGAAAGGAATTATTTTCAGTACAGTTGGCGAACTGTTCAATCGGTTTTACAAGGATTATTTGCCTTTTTCGCTCACTAACGCACAGAAAAAAGTAATCCGTGAAATCAGACACGATCTGGGCTCTGGCTTCCAAATGAATCGACTATTGCAGGGTGATGTTGGAAGCGGGAAAACCATTGTAGCCCTGATGGTTATGCTTATCGCTTTGGACAATGGCTACCAGGCTGCCTTAATGGCTCCCACCGAAATTCTGGCTACACAACACTTTCAGTCTCTCAAAGAACTTTTGGCTGATATGCCTGTAAAAATTGCCCTGCTAACCGGCTCTACCAAAGCCCGCGACCGAAAACCAATCCACGAAGGACTTGAAGATGGCAGCCTGCAAATCATTATCGGCACACATGCTTTGATCGAAGAAAAAGTAAAATTCAACAAACTAGCACTCACCATAATAGACGAACAACACCGTTTTGGTGTAGCCCAACGCGCACGATTCTGGAAAAAAACCGATCTTCCTCCGCATATGTTGGTGATGACGGCTACCCCAATACCACGCACCCTTGCCATGACGCAATACGGCGATCTGGATATTTCAATCATCGACGAACTACCTCCCGGACGCAAACCAGTCAAAACAATTCATCTCTATCAAAGTCAGCGCTTGCGTTTGTTCAGCTTCATGAAAAAACAAATTGCCGAAGGCAGGCAAATCTACATCGTTTACCCCCTCATTAAAGAATCCGAAAAGCTGGATCTGATCCATTTGCAGGAAGGCTATGAAAGCCTGCTGCGCGATTTCCCTGAGCCAGAATACCGCATTTGCGTGGTTCACGGACAAATGAAAGCTGAAGACAAAGACTTTGAAATGCAGCGTTTCATCAAAAAACAAGCGCATATTATGGTTGCCACCACTGTGATCGAAGTGGGTGTTAATATTCCCAATGCCAGTGTGATGATCATCGAGCACGCAGATCGTTTTGGCTTGTCGCAGCTGCATCAGTTAAGAGGAAGAGTAGGACGAGGTGCTGATCAATCGTTTTGCATTTTAATGACCGATTTCAAACTCTCAGCCGATGGCAAAAAACGCATGGCTACTATGGTTCGTACCACAGATGGTTTCGAGATTGCTGCTGTTGACCTCCAACTCAGAGGTCCGGGCGAAACACAAGGCACAAGACAATCAGGCCCTGTGGGACTAAAAATTGGTGATCTTGTCAAAGACGAAAAACTGATAAAACACGTTAGAGCTATTGTGAATCAATTGCTTGATGATGATCCAAAACTGCTGAAAGAAGAAAATCAAATCACCAGGAACTATTTCCTTGCTCATTTTCGTCAATCATTTGACTGGGGTCAGATAGGTTAAAAATTGCAAAGAATAGAAGCTGTTGAAAGCTTAATAAACATGACAGATTGACATTTATTTGTACTTTTGCAGTCAAGAATAATCTGACAAGCCGAATTGCATCGGACAGAGAATTTGCCCACAATATAATTAGCTGAGATCCATGAAGATATCTTATAACTGGCTGAAACAGTATATCAATTGCAACTTGCCTGCCGAAGAAGTGGCAGAGGTATTAACGGCTAGCGGTCTTGAAGTAGAAGACATTATCCCTTTCGAATCAGTAAAAGGAAGCCTGAAAGGCATAGTTACGGGGAAAGTTTTAAGCTGTGTACAGCATCCAAATGCTGACAGGTTGAGTCTGACAACAGTGGATGTGGGTGGAGCAGAACCCCTTGCCATTGTTTGCGGTGCTCCCAATGTAGCAGCCGGTCAAAAAGTGCTGGTAGCAACAATTGGCACCACGCTTTATGGCGGTGAAGCCGCTTTTGAAATCAAAAAAAGTAAGATCAGAGGCGAAGTGTCCGAAGGGATGATCTGTGCCGAAGATGAGCTGGGACTTGGCGATTCGCATGACGGCATTATGGTGCTGCCCGATGAAACCAAAATTGGCATCCCGGCTGCCAGTCTTTTTACTGTTGAACAGGATGTGGTTTTTGAAATTGGATTAACGCCAAACCGCTCCGATGCTATGTCGCATATTGGCGTGGCAAGAGACCTGGCCGCTGCCTTAAATCATCGCGATGGCAGTCAGAAATACAAATTGCAAATGCCATCGGTAGATGAGTTTTCAGTTGACAATCAAACCCTTGACATCAAAATTGAAGTTGAAAACACAATAGCCTGTCCACGCTATACCGGAAGCACAATCAGCGAATTAAATGTTGGCCCTTCGCCCGAGTGGATGCAAAACAGGTTAAAAGCAATCGGTGTGAGACCAATTAACAATATCGTTGACATTACCAATTATGTGTTGTTTGAAACCGGTCAGCCGCTTCATGCTTTTGATGCCAAAGCCATTACAGGAAATAAAATCATAGTAAAAACCCTGGCTGCTGACACAGCTTTTGTGACCCTTGACGAGCAGAAGAGAAAACTTACAGCCAACGACCTGATGATATGCAATGCCGAAGCTCCGATGTGTATCGGTGGTGTTTTTGGTGGCTTGGATTCAGGCGTAACCGCTGATACAAAAGCTATTTTTCTGGAAAGTGCCTGTTTCGACTCCCGTTATATTCGCAAAACTGCACGATATCACGGCCTGCAAACCGATGCCTCTTTTCGTTTTGAGCGTGGAACCGACATCAATATCACAGCCTATGCACTGAAAAGAGCCCTGCTGCTAATGCAGGAAATAACCAATGGAAAAATCAGTTCCGAAATAAAAGATGTGCTGGCCAAAAATATTGAACCAGCCAAAGTAAAGCTCACTTTCGACTACCTGAACAAAGTAGCTGGTCAAACAATTGAGCCTGACATTGTACAACCGATTTTGGAAGATCTTGGCATGAAAATTCTCAACCAATCTCCTAAATTTATTGAGATGGAGATACCAGGTTTTAAAGTTGATGTGTATCGTCCGGCCGATGTGGTGGAAGAAATCTTACGCATTTATGGTTACAACAATATCCGCATTCCTGAAAAAGTAAATGCCGCTATTCATGCTGGTGAGAACAACAAAACCGATCAGATCCAGCAGCAAATAGCTGATATGCTGGCTTTTAATGGCTTTTACGAAGTATTGAACAACTCACTTACCAAATCAGCCTACACAATTAAGCATCCGGATTTTGACCAAAACAAAAATGTTAAAATCCTGAATCCGTTGAGCAATGAGCTGGACGTGATGCGACAAACACTGGTTTTTGGCCTGCTCGAAACCATTGCCTACAATACGAACAGAAAAAACCCAAATCTGAAATGCTTTGAGTTTGGCAATGTTTATCAATATGATAATCAAAAAAAGAGCACACCCGAAAAAGCTCTGGCTCCTTATCAGGAGTTTACTCTACTTGACTTGGCAATCACCGGACTTCGTGAAGATGAAAACTGGAATCATTCAGATCAACCGGCAGATTTTTATGATCTGAAATATTATGCTGAAGGTGTTTTTACTAAATTGGGTTTTGATCTGAAGCAATTCAAAATTCAAACCGTATCAAATGAGCTGTACGATTTTGCGTTGAGCTACGAATTGAACGGAAAAAGCCTGATGCAGATCGGACAGCTGAGCACTAAAACCCTTAAACTGGCCGACATCGAAAAAGCCGTATTTCATGCCAGTATCCACTGGACTGCGCTGATGAAAATCAATCAAAAAAAGCAGACCAAACTTTTTACAGCCGTTCCAAAGTTTCCGGCCGTACGCCGTGACCTGGCCATGGTTTTTGATCAGTCAGTAAACTTCCAGGATCTTCGGGCTATTGCTTTTGAAGCAGAGAAGAAACTGTTAAAATCCGTTGGCATTTTTGATGTTTACGAAGGTGATAAAATCCCGAAAGGAAAAAAATCCTATGCACTAAGCTTTGTTTTGCAGGATAATGAGAAAACTCTCACCGATAAACTCATCGAAAAAAGCATGAGCCGAATCAGGCAGGCATTGGAACAAAGCTTTGATGCCACTTTACGGGAGTAAAAGTTTTGATTATCTTTAGCAAACGATAAACTACTATGGAACTACAGTCGATCAAACAACGGTTTGGAATTATCGGGCACGATCCTTTTTTGGAACGTGCCATACATGTGGCTGTGCAGGTGGCACCCACCGACCTCACGGTTTTGATAACAGGCGAAAGTGGCACCGGAAAAGAAGTCTTCCCAAAAATCATTCATCAGGCAAGTGCCCGAAAACATGGCTCCTATATTGCTGTTAACTGCGGAGCCATTCCCGAAGGGACAATAGATTCGGAGCTTTTTGGTCACGAAAAAGGTTCCTTTACAGGTGCACACGAAGCCCGCAAAGGCTATTTTGAAGTGGTGGATGGCGGCACAATTTTTCTGGACGAGGTAGCCGAGCTTCCACTATCAACACAGGTGCGCCTGCTGCGTGTGCTCGAAACAGGCGAATTCCTTAAGGTAGGTTCTTCCAAGGTGATCAAAACCGATGTGCGTGTGGTTGCTGCCACAAACGTTAACATTCCCGAAGCCATTGCTAAAGGTGAGTTTCGACAGGATTTGTTTTACCGACTCAATACAGTTCCCATCATGATTCCTCCCTTGCGGGAAAGGAAAGAAGACATCCTGATGCTATTTAAAAAATTTGCCAACGATTTTGCAGAAAAATATCGCATGCCACCGCTTCAACTTACTGATGAAGCTGTGCAATTACTCGAAGCCTACCGCTGGCCGGGAAACATCCGACAACTAAAAAATGTGACAGAGCAAATCTCAATCATCGAAAAAGAAAAAAATATTAATGCTCAAACACTTAAAATGTATCTTCCGACCGATAACAGCAACGCCTTACCCGTGCTCTACAAAGGTCAGGACGAAAAAGAAAAACTCTCGGAAAGAGACATTTTGTATAAGGTGCTTTTCGATATGAAAAAAGACATCCTTGATCTGCGCAAGACTATGGCCGAAATTATTACAGCTAAAGGTGTAAAAGATGATTTCGAGCACAGCAACAATCAATTAATCCGGCAATATACTGACGATCTGGACGAATTTGAAAACGAACATTTACCTGAAATTCAGATTCAACAGCTAGATACTGACAGATCAAGCTTTCAGCCTTCCGAAGTTGTTGACGAAGACCTCTCGCTCGAAAAAATAGAGATTGACATGATCAAACGTGCCCTGGAAAAATATAAAGGCAAACGTAAAAGTGCTGCACAGGAACTGGGCATTAGTGAACGCACGCTCTACAGAAAAATAAAAGAATACAATATAAACCTTTGAACATGCAAAAAACTTGCCTCACAATCAAATTGCAGCTCATGGTGTTGCTTATTGCCGGCCTCCCAATGCTGAACGGATGCGGGGTATATTCTTTTACGGGAGCCTCCATTCCACCGGAAGCCAAGACGATATCGGTGCAGTATTTTCAGAATACTGCCATGCTGGTGGAGCCTTTGTTGAGTGAAGAATTCACAAATGGCCTGCGCGACAGATTCATGAATCAAACTACCCTGAATATGGTTAATCAGAATGGCGATCTGGCTTTCGAAGGTGAAATTACGGATTACCGCACTACTCCGGTTGCCATTCAAAGTGATCAAACGGCTGCCCTCAACCGGCTTACAATCACTGTTAATGTGCGTTTTACCAATAAATATGAAGAAAGTAGTAACTTTGAAACCAAGTTTACGCAACACAAAGATTATCCCAGCGAACAGGATTTAAACGCAGTGAAACAAGGACTGATTACCGAAATCGTTGAAATGCTTGTAGATGATATTTTCAACAAATCTGTTGTAAACTGGTAAACAACACTTTATGGATAAAGCAAGTTTTATAACATACCTTAAAGAACCTGAAAAGCTCAGTAAGGAATCTATCACCGACCTGATGGATTTGGCTATACAGTTTCCTTACAGCGGTATTGTTCAAAGCATGCTTGCCATTAATATGCATTTGATCAATCATATTGTTTACGACAGTCAGCTCAAATTGGCAGCAAGCCTTGTACCTGACAGAAATATACTCAGGCTTCACATCAGTAAAATTGCACAATTAAGAGAATTACCAGATCTTCCGGATGAATACAGCCATACAAAAAAAAGTCAGGAAAAAACAAATAGACAAGCTGATGAAAACAAGGCCCAAAATGATTCAGCTGACAAATCTGAAATAAGTTCAAATAAATCCACTGAAGAAATTGGCAAGGAGCAAAAAGAAAAAAATCCCGCCAAATCTACAGTCGAAAACGAAGAAACATCCTCGTATAAATCAGACCAATCCCACAAAAAACAATCTCTCGAAGAACTTAAAAGAATTCTGGCTGAACGAATAAGAGCCATCGAACAGGAAAAGAAAGCCGAACAAAAGGCACAAAAACAAGGCATTCCGCCAACAAAGAAAGCTTTGATAGATAAATTTATCAGTGAAAACCCGTCTATTTCAAGGCCAAAACCTGAGTTTTATAATCCGATTACTTTCGCACAAAACAGCGTGGTTGACCAGGAAAATATTGTTAGCGAAACACTGGGTAAAATATACCTCAATCAGGGTCATCGCGCTAAAGCCATTTCAATCTTTGAAAAATTAAGTTTGAAATATCCGGAAAAAAGTAGTTATTTTGCAGCCCTTATTGAAGAAACCAAAAAGCAATAAACGTTAAATAAAAGAAAATGTACGTATTTATTTCAATTTTAATCCTGATTATCAGTATTTTATTGGGTTTAATTGTATTAGTTCAAAATTCAAAAGGCGGTGGATTAGCCTCTAATTTTTCATCATCAAATCAATTTATGGGTGTTAGGCAAACCGCTGACTTTTTGGAAAAAGCCACCTGGTCGATGGCAGTAGCGCTGCTGGTATTAAGTCTGGTAGCTACTTTGGCCATACCTAAATATAATGCCACAGATGGCCAGTTTGATACCGAATTGCTCGACCAAATAGAGCAAACCGCTCCTGTTGATTTCCAGGCACCCCCTGCTCAGGATTTCGAAGAGTAGCAAAGTAGATTAAAAGAAATTAAAAAATGTCAGAATGTCACTACATTCTGACATTTTTTTTGTGTTTCGGCTTTGGCACAAAATATGACAACAGCTTAACGTTCCGCTCACGGAATCAAAGATGATTAATAACTTAAAAAATAAAATTATGGGAAAACTGACTTTAAAACCCTTAGCCGACCGCGTGGTTATTGAACCCGCCACTGCTGAACAAAAAACAGCCAGCGGAATTATTATTCCTGACACAGCCAAAGAAAAACCACAGAAAGGAACCGTTATCGCTGTTGGTCCCGGCACTGCCGAGGCACCATTAACAGTAAAAGAAGGTGATCAGGTACTTTACGGAAAATATGCCGGAACCGAATTCACCATCGAAGGAAAAGATTATCTGATTATGCGCGAATCGGACATCATAGCAATTATTTAAACTATTAATCAGCAATTAACTTTAAAATTTTAAACATATGGCAAAAGACATCCTTTTTAATCTCGAAGCCCGCGACAGCCTCAAAAAAGGCGTAGATGCACTTTCAAATGCAGTAAAAGTTACACTCGGACCCAAAGGCCGCAATGTAATCATCGAAAAATCGTATGGCGCACCCCAAATCACAAAAGACGGAGTTACGGTTGCAAAAGAAATTGAACTGACCGACCCTGTTGAAAATATGGGAGCCCAAATGGTAAAAGAAGTTGCCTCCAAAACCAACGATCTGGCTGGTGATGGCACAACAACAGCTACCGTTTTGGCACAGTCAATCATCACTACCGGCCTGAAAAACGTAACCGCCGGTGCCAACCCAATGGACTTGAAAAGAGGTATCGACAAAGCCGTTGCCGAGGTAATCAAAGCCCTCAAAAGCCAAACTCAAAAAGTTGGCGACAGCAATGATAAAATCAAACAGGTGGCTGCTATCTCTGCCAACAATGATATGACAATCGGAAGTTTGATTGCCGAAGCGATGACCAAAGTAAAACAGGAAGGTGTTATCACTGTTGAAGAAGCCAAAGGAATCGAAACCTATGTGGATGTTGTAGAAGGCATGCAGTTTGATCGCGGCTACATTTCGCCTTATTTCGTTACCAATGGCGAAAAAATGGAAGCCGTTTACGAAAATCCTTTCATACTGATTTACGACAAAAAGATTTCAGCGATGAAAGACCTGCTTCCTGTGCTCGAAAAATCGATGCAAGCTGGCAAACCACTTATTATCATTGCAGAAGATGTTGAAGGCGAAGCATTGGCTACATTAGTTGTAAACCGTTTGCGTGGTTCATTAAAAGTGGCTGCCGTTAAGGCTCCGGGCTTTGGCGACCGCAGAAAAGAAATACTCGAAGATATCGCTGTCCTCACTGGTGGCACTGTAATCAGCGAGGAAAAAGGTTATCGTCTGGAAGATGCCACCCTGGATATGCTGGGTGAAGCAGAAAAAGTGACCATTGACAAGGAAAACACTACTATAGTGAGCGGACAAGGTGCCAAAGAAAACATCGATGCCCGTGTTGCACAAATCAAAACCCACATCGAAACTACTACTTCAGATTACGACAAGGAAAAGCTGCAGGAGCGTTTGGCTAAACTTGCCGGGGGTGTTGCAGTGATCTACGTTGGTGCAGCCAGTGAGGTAGAGATGAAGGAAAAGAAAGACCGCTTTGAAGATGCTTTGGCTGCCACACGTGCTGCCATCGAAGAAGGTATCATTCCTGGTGGTGGCGTTGCCTTTATCCGCGCTATCGAAGCCCTCGCCAATCTAAAAGGCGAAAATGAAGACGAAACAACTGGTGTTGCGATCATCCGTCGCGCGCTGGAAGAACCGCTGCGTCAGATCGTTGAAAATGCCGGAATGGAAGGTTCTGTAGTAGTTAATCGCGTAAAAGAAGGCAAAGACGACTTTGGATTTAATGCCCGCACCGAACAATATGAAAACTTGTACGAAGCTGGTGTAATCGATCCTACAAAAGTTACTCGTATCGCACTCGAAAACGCAGCTTCTATAGCCGGTATGCTTCTCACCACAGAATGCGTTCTTGTTGAACATAAAGATGAAAACGCGCAACCTCAAATGCCACCGATGGGTGGAGGTGGAATGCCCGGAATGATGTAAGCTGAATCATCTCATTGAATTTTTAAAACCGGCTCTGTGATCAGGGCCGGTTTTCTTTTATTCAAAATTTGGCCTTACCTAAGCTACATTTTTACTACTTTTGTCAGGCATGCTATAAATCAATCAGTTTGCCATGAAGAAAAGACTCATTAAAGGCCATTTTTTCTTGTTTCTTTTGCTCCCAATCGTTACATGGGCGCAAATAAAAACCATCCCTTTTGATGCTGAAGCCAAAAAGATTAAGTTTCAGCAGGTAATTGAAGAAGAGGGCGAACAGATGGAACTTTTCAATCGTTGCATTTTTTGGCTCAACGATTATTATAAAGATCCCGTCAGGGTTACTACGGTTCGTGATGCACCCTCGGGAAAAATAATGGGCAAACATACAATCCGGCTCAAATATACCGACGAGAAAGGGGTGGAACAAACCGGCCCGACTGTGATTTATGAGTTTACGGTAGAAGTGAAAGATAATCGGTACCGCTACACAATTACTGAGTTGCTTTTGAAAACAGCCTCACGATTCGAAATTGAGCGTTGGCTCGATAAAGAAGATCCGGCCTACGATCCCCGATGGGAAAACTATCTGGATCAAATTGCCGAATACGTTGATCAATGGAGTGCTTTCCTGATCGAGAAAATGAAACCCGAACCCGTTCCGGTTGAAGATGAATGGTAAAAAGAATTTATCGATTTCTTTGATTATGAAACTTTTATTCCGTTATTTTGTTTCAGATTTTGATGGCCACTTTTGATGCAGAACAAACAAAAGGCATCCATGATAAGAAAACGCGATATTATTATTAAAGGCTTTTCGAAGCTTTTGAAAGAAGAAAAGCTAAAACTGGTTGCAGAATACTTCGAAAATCCCGGTGAAGTAGTCAGTCTGCTTAAAAGTTTCTGGCATACAGACGAAAATCAGCAAAAGCTTTTTGATGAATTCAGCGAGAATACCATTACAAATTTTTACATCCCCTATGGTATTTCTCCCAATGTGATTATCAATGGACGCAACTATCTGGTTCCAATGGTAATAGAAGAAAGCTCAGTGGTAGCAGCAGCTTCTGCAGCAGCCAAATTCTGGAGCGAAAGAGGTGGATTTCATGCCCAAATTCTGGATGTAAAAAAAATAGGGCAAGTGCACTTCAACTGGAGTGGAAATTCTGACACTTTAAGGCAATTAATGCCGCAAATAAAGGCTTTCCTCTTGCAATCAGCCAAACCAATCACCGCCAACATGGAAAAAAGAGGTGGCGGGGTACTGGATATCCAGCTGGTTGACATGACTGATAAACTTGCCAACTATTACCAATTGCTTGTCACTTTTGATACACGCGACTCGATGGGAGCCAATTTCATCAATTCTGTGTTGGAAGAATTTGGCCAAAGCCTGAGGCAATTTCTTTCTGAACAGATTCAGTTAAGCACCGAAGAACGTCAGGTTGAAATCATTATGGCAATTCTTTCGAACTACACCCCTGAATGTGTTGTGAAAACCTGGGTTGAATGTTCCATTGACAAACTGGAAAATGTTGATGAAAAACTCTCCGGCCTTGCTTTTGCCCATAAATTTGAGAAAGCAGTAAAAATTGCTCAGATTGATACCTACCGGGCAACAACCCATAACAAAGGCATTTACAATGGCATTGATGCAGTGGCCATAGCAACCGGCAACGATTTCAGAGCCATCGAAGCAGCCGGACATACCTATGCTTCACGAAATGGGCATTATGAAAGTCTTTCAAGGGTAGAAATTGAAAATAATACCTTCAGGTTTATCCTGGAAGTGCCACTGGCATTGGGTACTGTTGGCGGATTGACAAGCCTGCATCCGCTTGCCAAACGATCACTTGAGCTACTCGGAAATCCAACAGCCAACGAGTTGATGATGATTGCTGCTGTGATGGGTCTTGCCAATAATTTTTCTGCCGTTAAATCACTCACTACCATTGGCATTCAGGCCGGACATATGAAGATGCATCTTTTCAATATCCTCAATCATTTCAAGGCCAGCGAAGAAGAAAAATCGGCTGCCGTGGATCATTTCAAAGATCAAAAAGTTTCATTCTCGAGCGTGAGTAAATACATCGCCACACTTCGCAGTTAATAAGTGGATAACATTCAAACATTCAAAGCAAACGGAAAACTCCTGATAAGCGGAGAGTATCTTGTGCTTTATGGTGCTAAAGCATTGGCTATGCCTGTAAACAAAGGGCAGCAATTGAGGGTTCAATATCATGAAGCAGTCAATCAGGCCGAAATAATCTGGGAAGCCTTCAAAACAGATGGATTGTGGTTTAAAGCTCGTTTTAACCTGGCGGATTTATCAATTATTGAAACAAGTAATTCAATAGTAACCAATAAGTTACAATTGATTTTAATTACTTTAAGCCAGCTCAATCCTAAAATTTTTTCAGGCAAGCTGTCCTATCATTTCACCACCGAAATGAATTTTGACCCGGAATGGGGTTTAGGTAGCAGCTCAACTTTAATTGTCATGCTGGCACGCTGGGCCAAAGTAAATCCCTATACCTTACTCAATTTCTCCATTGGCGGTTCTGGTTATGATATCGCCTGTGCGCAGGTTTCTCATCCAATTATTTACAAATTAAAAGGCCTTCAACCCATTATTCAACCGGCATCTTTCGATCCGCCGTTTAAATCGAATCTGTATTTTGTTTATCAGGGCACCAAACAGGACAGTGCCAGGGCAATTCATCGGTTTCGGGAAGAAACCGCTGATGACGAGATTCAAGTAGCTGTTGAACAAATGAATCAACTAACTGATAAAATCATTCAATCCAAAAGCTATGATGATTTTTGTGAACTGATCTTTCAACACGAAAAGCTGATCTCTAAACTCGTTGATTTACAACCTATTCAAAAGCAATTTCCGGATTTTAAGGGTGCCTTAAAATCTCTGGGCGCATGGGGTGGCGATTTTTTGCTGGCTGCTTCACAAGCCAATGAACAGGATATAAAAAAATATTTTGAGGGCAAAGGTCTGCTACCACTATTTCGATTTGATGAATTAACCTTGTAAGCCCAAAAGTGATGCATGAATTAGAAAAAAAATGGCTTAAAGAAGCAGTTCAGGCTACAACCAAAATCAACGGGAGCCTATCATGGCAAAGCCCTTCCAATATTGCACTCGTAAAATATTGGGGCAAACACGGCAATCAATTACCCAATAATCCGTCTGTCTCTTTCACCTTAAATGAATCGCGTACTGAAACGTGCCTGCACTATTCAATGCCTGAAAGCAGAGGTCGATTGTTCAGTTTCTTTTTTGAGGGTAAGGCTAACGAAGCTTTTGGCAGCAAAATAGAAAAGTTTCTTTTCGGGATAAAGTCATTTTTCCCATTCCTCGATCAGATTCAGCTTAAAATTGATAGCCGAAACACCTTTCCACATTCTTCCGGCATTGCCTCAAGTGCATCGGCCATGAGCGCACTTATTATGGGAATTTTGGAGCTGGAACAAAAATTCAGCCATCAACCCATCGACCTAAAAAAAGCCTCTTGGTTTTCGCGACTTGCCTCGGGAAGTGCCGCCCGATCGGTATTTCCACAGGCGGCTTTATGGGGTAAAACAGCTGCCTTGAAAGAAAGCTCTGATCATTTTGCCATACCCTTGCAGTCGCATTTACATCCTGTTTTTACAAATTATTACGACAGCATTCTGATTACTGACGCCGCAGAAAAAACAGTGTCAAGCAGGGCTGGTCATGCATTGATGGAAAAAAATCCCTATGCCAACGCCAGATACCAAACAGCAAACAACAATACCATCGCACTTCTCAATGCCCTTCAAAAAGGGGATTTAGAACATTTTATTCAAATCACCGAATCAGAAGCACTGCAACTACATGCCTTGATGATGAGTTCGCACCCACCCTATTTACTTATGAAACCCAACAGCCTCAAACTCATTAATGGAATTTGGAACTTTAGGCAGGACACCAAAATCCCAATTTGCTTTACCCTGGACGCCGGACCAAACATACATCTGCTTTATCCTGAAAATGACAGGGAAAATGTTCTGGATTTTATTCAAAATGAATTGATCAACTGGTGTCAAGACGGAAAATGGATTGACGATAAAGTAGGGTTTGGCCCTTCACCATTACAAGTATGAAAAGCCAGGGCAAATCATTTCACGGGAAAATAATGTTATTCGGTGAATACAGTATCATCTGTGGTTCAGAGGCTTTGGTAATACCATTTAAAAAGCTAAGCGGAAGCTGGATTTTTTCTCCCGAGGGAAATATTCAATCAGATCGAAACCAAAAATCCATTACGCAACTTTTAGATTTTTTAGATTACTTAAAATCCAAAGCAGAGCTGTTAACAATTTTAGATCTGCAATCCTTCGAAAAAGACCTACAGCATGGTTTGTACTTTCAATCCTCCATTCCACAACAATATGGGGTTGGCAGTTCTGGAGCACTGGTTGCTGCAACATACGATCGATACAAAACCGATGATGAAACGGACATTTTCAAACTCAAGCAAAAGTTGGCTCTCATGGAATCGGCTTTTCATGGAAACAGCTCCGGAATTGATCCCTTGTGTTGTTATCTGAACGAAGCGATTTATATGGATCAAAATGGAATTCCTGCACCAATCAATCTATCAGTTGAAACATCCTCCGGTTCCAAATTAGGTGTTTTTCTGATTGATACACATATCAGTTCATCAACAGGAAATCTGGTTTCGCATTTCAGAGCAATGTTGCATCAATATTCATTTTACAAGAAACTTTCGCAAGCCTATATTCCAACCTTACATCTGGCGATAGCTGATTTTCTGAATCAGCGTTATGACCAGTTGATGCATCAGCTCGCTGAACTCTCAACCTTACAGACCGAGCTCTTCCCGAAAATGATTCCGGAATCGTACAAATTTCTTTTTCAACAAGATAACAACAAAGCCTTTCAGACAAAAATCTGTGGATCAGGTGGCGGAGGATATTTGCTGGGTTTTACGCAGTTTCCGGAAGAAACAAAAAGCTTTTTAGACAGAAATAATCTTGATTACCTGTTTCTCTGATGCTTTTCAATTTCTCTATTTCATTATAACTTGCTCATTTACAGCCGTTATTATAAGCTCTAAAAAAAGCAAACACAATCTGTCTCAGTTTTTTACGTTATAATGTAACTTGAGGAACGACTAACAAAAAAAAATCTTTTCAAAAAAAAGGATAATCAGCTTAGTCTTCGACTTAATTTTGTAGTCTTAAACTTTAAAAAGGAGACCATTATGAACCGCTTAATGTTTTTTCTGATGATTCTGGCCGGACTGACATATTTCAGCAGTTGCACAGAAAAGTACAAAAAAGAAATCGAACAGCTAAACTATACTGCCGACAGTTTGAAAGCTGTTGGCGAATCCAAGGATGCCTTTGCAATGGAGTATGTAAGGAGTTTCAATGCTATACAAGCCAACCTGGACTCGATCAAGCAGATGGAAAAAATCATCTCGGATCAAACCGACAATCCGGAAGCCAGAAAAGCCAATGAGGATAATATCAACAGAGATATTGATGCCATTTACCAGCTCTTGCTCAAAAACAAGCAAATCGTTGATCGGCTGAGAAATCAGCTTAACTCCAGCGGACATAAAAACTCTGAATTGGAGCAGATGATCACAAACCTGAGCGAACAAATCAGGGTAAAGGACCTTGAACTGATGGAGCTTAAGGCTGACCTCTCGCGCAAAAACCTGCAAATCCAGGACCTGGAAGCAAATTTGGAAGCTATGGAAGAATTGAGCAGACAAAGGGCTGCCGAAATTGAAGACAAAATTACTGAGTTAAATACAGTTTATTACATCACCGGAACGAAAAAAAACCTGGAAGAGCAAGGGATTATTACCAGCGAAGGAGGTTTACTCGGTATTGGTAAAACGCAAAAAGTAGCCCATAATCCGGATTTGAGTTTATTCACCAAGGCTGACCTGCGCAAGATATCTGCTTTACCGGTTTTTAGCAAAAAAGCTCAATTAATCACCATTCATCCAACAGAAAGTTATGAGTTTTCGCAAGGCAGCGAAAAACAAATCGATAGCCTTAAGATTATTCATCCTGATGATTTTTGGAGCTCATCCAAATTTCTGGTTTTGATGATCGATTAACGAATGTAACGGAGAGATTACTGATTTGATTTAAAAACTCTAGTTTTAGTTTGATTTAAATGATTCATTATCCTCCAAAAATACTGTTGGCTTTCTCGGAAACTTTTAACGAGGAAAAAGAACAATATTTCAATTGGCTACTCACTAACGGCTACCCCGAACTGGCTGCTCTGAGTAGTGCGGTGCGGGGAAGTGAAGAAGCTTTAAACTGGCTGATGCAGCATAAATTTTATCACCTGGCTGCCCTGGATGGAGCCATCGATAAACAAGCCAAAGCACGAAACTGGCTGGTCAACTACAAATTTTCGCATTTGGTTATGCTGGCTGATGCCGTAAATGAGCATCAGCCAGCTATTGAATATTTTCAGGAAAATGATCTACAGATTTTTCTGGTCATTGCCCAACGAATTCGTGATTTCCGAAACAGGCAAACCTTCGACTACCATAAAAAACGGTTTTAAAATAAAACAGGAGTCCAAACGAACTCCTGTTATTGTTTTTAAAATCAATTACAATCCTATTAACTACATTTCGAATATCCACACGAATTGCAGGTGAGGCAACCATCCTGATACACCAGACTTTCGTTTGATCCACATTCGGGACAAGTGCTGCCATCTGCTTTTGTGCCGTCAGGAATATACCTTTTAATACCTCTTACCACACCGTTTTTCCAGGTATTAATGCTGTCGTCATCCAGGGTGAGATTTTGAATCAGCTCAATCACATAAGGCAAGGGCATCCCATGACGCAAGATGCCGGAGATCAGTTTTGCATAATTCCAGTATTCTTTGTCAAACGATCTTGAAAGACCTTCAACAGTAATTTTATAGCCTTGTTTATCAGTGAATTGAAAATCATAACGAGCCTTTTCATTTTTAATTTTCTCGCGAATCACTGCTCCTTCTTCAACCCAGGGCGGAAGGAAAAAGTCGTCGGCTTTTCCGGTAAAAATCTCATAAGGTTTTCCGTTCAGCTTGCCCACAACAGCAATCCATTTTTCGTAATTATTCTGGAATCGGATTACGTCAGCCTCAAGTCGTTTTGGGCGGGGCGGGGCAGTAGTTTCCTTAAACTCTTCATTATCTGCATCCTTCGATTTTTTCTCGTCAGCACTAATGAGCACACCTGAACGTGAGCCATCGCGATAAATTGTCATTCCCTTGCAACCACTTTCCCAGGCTGTTTTATATATTTCGCTTACCTTAGATTCATCAACATCCTGAGGCACATTTACTGTAACGCTGATAGAATGATCAACCCATTTTTGAATATCGCCCTGCATTTTCACCTTGCTCACCCAGTTGATATCATTAGAAGTAGCTTTGTAATAGGGCGACATTTTTATCACTTCTTTAAGCTGGGTATCGGGATAGTTTTTCACCTCATCCACATCGAAACCGTTGACCTGAAGCCAGGTTTCAAATTTTGGATGAAACACATTATATTCTTCCCATGAATCGCCCACCTCGTCAACGAAATTAACCGTAGCATTTCTATCGTTTGGATTCACTTTTCGGCGTCGTTTGTATGAAACCATAAACACAGGTTCGATGCCGGAAGTTGTTTGCGTACAAATACTTACGCTCCCGGTTGGGGCAATGGTGAGCATGGCGATATTACGTCGGCCAACGTGCTTCATTTTTTCATACAACTGAGGATCATTCTCACGGATGCGGGCGATAAAAGGATTATTGGCTTCCTTTTCGGTATCATAAACCTCAAAGGCACCCCTATCGGCAGCCAGGTCAACGGATGCACGATACACCTCAAGTGCGAGCATTTTATGCACTTCTGTTGAGAAATCGATTGCATCAGAGGAGCCATAAATCTCACCTAATGCTGCCAACATATCACCTTCGGCCGTTATGCCAATTCCAGTTCTTCGACCCTGAAGTGCTTTTTTACGGATGTTTTTCCAGAGGTTTAATTCAACCAGCTTTATTTCATCGGCTTCAGGATCTGCTTCAATCTTGGCCAGGATAGCGTCAACCTTCTCAATTTCCAGATCAACAATATCATCCATGATTCGCTGTGCCATTCGGGCATGTTTCGTAAAAAGCTCCGCGTCAAAGCTGGAGTTTGTTGTGAATGGGTTCTTGACATAGCTATAGAGATTGATAGCAAGCAAGCGGCAGCTATCGTAGGCACAGAGAGGGATTTCGCCACAGGGATTGGTCGAAAGGGTTTTAAATCCCACGTCAGCATACGAATCTGGCACTGACTCTTTTATGATAGTATCCCAGAAAAGCACTCCGGGTTCAGCTGCTGCCCATGCGTTATGAATGATCTTATCCCAAAGTCTTTTGGCATCCACTTCGCGCTTAATCCAAGGGTTTGGATCATCGATCGGGTATTGCTGAACAAAGGGTTTATCCTCAATCACTGCCTTCATAAATTCGTCGGTGATGCGAACTGAAACATTGGCTCCGGTCACTTTTCCAAGCTCTAATTTAGCATCAATAAACTTTTCGGCATCGGGATGCTTCACACTAATGCTAAGCATCAGCGCACCACGGCGACCATCCTGTGCTACTTCGCGGGTTGAGTTGGAATAGCGTTCCATAAAAGGCACCACACCGGTTGAAGTAAGAGCACTGTTTTTAACAGGACTTCCGGTTGGCCTGATGTGCGACAAGTCGTGACCTACTCCTCCCCTGCGCTTCATCAGCTGCACCTGCTCCTGATCAATCTTCATAATGCCGCCATAGGAATCTGAATTACCTTCATTTCCAATCACAAAGCAATTGGAAAGGGAGGAAACCTGAAAATTATTTCCTATTCCGGCCATCGGGCTTCCCTGCGGAACAATATATTTAAAGTCTTTTAAAACCGCATAAATTTCTTCCTCACTCACCGGATTGGGATATTTCTGCTCAATCCGTGCTATCTCTGATGCAAGCCGCCTGTGCATATCATCCGGAGTGCGTTCATAAATATTGCCATCACTGTCTTTGAGGGCATACTTATTCATCCAGACATTTGCTGCCAACACATCCCCTTTAAAATACTCTGTTGTCCATTTGAGCACGTCCTCATGAGCATATTTGGCGGTGGGTTTTTGCAAATGTTTTGGTGTTTCAGATTTATGCTCGTTCACATCTTTTTCTTGTTCGGTTGCCTGCATTTCCGGTCTTGTTCTTTTCTCCAATACTTTCTCATAGAAATCACTTTTTTGTACTTGTTTATCAGCAATTTCCACACTAGCAAACAGGTTGTTTTCCATTTCTTAAAATCCTTTGAGTTGTGCGATTTTATTAGTTAAACCCTTATAAAACAAGCAGCTTTGTTTGTTTTCATCTACTTGAAAAGGGTTGGCAATATACAATCAAAATTTGATGATTGGGCTGGCAATTTTTCAACGGTTGGTTGTTGATAAGTCAGCTACACTAACAACAGCAAGCCATTTTACAAATTATTCACGGATTGTTAATTATTTTCTTTGGTAAAATGAAAAGTTTGGCATGGCCTCCTTCAACACAGGCTATTTGCCCCATAACATCTTCACTGCTATGGCCAGTAGCACGATTGCAAATATCTTTCGAAGGGTATCAAGTGGAATTGCCAGCGCAAACTTCGATCCTAAATAGCCACCGATAAAAAATGCTCCGGCAATGATTAAAGCATACTGCAAATTGAGTGCACCTGCTTTATAATAATTATAAGCAGCCAGCAAGCCGATGGGAGGCAACATAATGGCCAAACTCGTGCCCTGTGCAGCATATTGATCCATATGCAGGATGAAGATTAATGCCGGAATTATGATTAGTGCACCACCGATGCCGATAAGTCCGCTAAAAACACCGGCTACCAAACCTATCAGAATGAGAATAAGAACTGTAGAAGCTGTCATTTGCATACGTTTAAAAGTCCACACTTAAAGAAAGATAAAATACAGGTTTGTTGATTACCAGATCTTCCACACCCCAGGCAACATCAGCCCGAAGAAAATAACCCAGCAACGAGGTGCGTGCACCAAAACCCACCCCACCCACGATGGGGTCTTTTTGAATTTCGACCGAAATATGAAATGGATAATTTTCGATATAGGAGGTATAAAGCGAGTTGGAAGGGTTATAAGGATCAAGACCTGTCCAGGCTGTTCCGATATCACCAAAGGCAATCAGTTGGAAATTCCGCACAAAATCAGAGCTGATCGGGTTTTGAAAGAGGTAGCTAAATACCGGGAATCGGAATTCTGAATTGATCACAACAAAGCTGTTGCCGTTTCTGATGTTCTGATTGAAACCCCGCATATTAGTGGCCAGGGTTTGATATACATAGTTTTGATCATAGTCAATTGGCGTATCTCTGTTAAAGCTGGGGATCAGCCAGTTATCAACTCCACCCATATAATAAATGAGTTTGTCGGTGCCAAAAGAGGTGCTTCCTGCCATGCGGTTGACCCAGATAAAATTACGATGTAGTCGCAGATAGTGCCGCCAGTCGAAGCCCAACACAACAAAATTACTCGCATTGCCATCAATCAGCTGAAGGTATTCTGCAAAAAGCTTTCCACGCATTCCGGTATGCAAATTCACTCCTATCTGCTTGCTGTTGTCATATACAAGTTCGGTGCGCAAACCGCCCCAGTTTTGATATTCAGTGGCCCTGGTCAGATTTGTTTGATCGGTGGCTAAATATACCTTTTGGTCATTTCTGTATATCGCAGTACCTCTTACACTTAGCACTTCATTAAAAGGCCAGCTAAGCATATAAAAAGCTTCGTGCGTAAAAGTACGGCTGATAAATCTGGATTGAAAGTCTTCTATCCCCTGACGATGCAGGATGATGTGCTTATCGAGTCGCTTTTTTAAATTACTAAAACTGGCAGCGTATTCGTTATTCACCAGGCTGGTGTTGAGTCTCACACCTCCGCTCAAACGATAATCCTCAAGCAAATCGGTGAGGTTTACACCAAGAAAAACATTAAAGCCAGGATTGAGGTAGATGGGAGAGCCACCACCCGAAAAAGGCTGATAGCTGTAATTGATATAGGTGAAATCAACCTGGGTAACGAGTTCGTCATAATAATACTCAACGTAATAATTTCGTCTTTTTGGTGTGGGAGGTTCATCTGCCACTTCTGAGCGCGTCATCAAACTTACATCACGCAAATCTGTTCGTCTGTTTCCTGCAATTCCAAATGCTCCCTGACGCGCTGGTAACGCCTGCTGCCTATTGGTGTCCATTGGTGTTAGCTGTCTGTACAGCATTCTGAAGCGCTTTGTACTAAGCAGACTGGTATCGCTTTGAGCTGCTTTCTCCTGATGTAGCTTTTGCTCCCGCTGACGAGCAAATCCAGTTGTAAATTCAGGCTCAGTTTCGGCTTTGAGTTCATGTTCCTGCACACTAAAAAATTTACTTGTCTGTTCATCGGGAAGCTGAAGGATCGTTTTGCCTGTAATTGGATTATAGCTGTAATCGTAAATACTTCTGGTATAATTTGTTAGCTGCTTCTGATGTGTAAAATACCGGTAGTGTATGGTTGTATCCACAAAATTGATTGCACTGTCGAAATGAGCTTCAAAAAGATTATACACTCCATTGCGATCGCTCAGAAAGCGAAATCGCCCCTTACCGGCATTTTGTGGTAAAATTTCTTGCGCAAGTTGTTGTCTGCTAACCGGAAGCAATACCTGTTTTCGCTGACTGTAATCATAAGCAAAAAGCCTGAGCTGACTACCATCGACAGGTTCAGGTTTGTCTTGAAGTTTGAGGGTATCTGAGTTGCGGTTGGAGCTGAAAACAATCCTTCGGTCGCCATCAACAAAAATAGGGTTCAAATCAGTAAAATAATCAAAAGTGAGCTGATCAAAGGTGTTGGAAGGAATATCATAAACATAAATATCAGGTTTGCCCTGTCGTACGGCCGACATGGCTATTTTAGATCCATTTTGTGCATAATCAATAGCAGTAATCTTCTGAACCGTTATCATGTTTCGTGAGTCCACCGTATGGTCATCCAGGTTGTAAAAATGCAGCAAGAGCTTCCCTTTGGATTCGGTAACAAATGCCAGCAAAGTCCCCAGCGGATGCCAGCTCATCACCGGATAACTGTCGTCCGGCATTTCATCCGAGCGATATCCGGTTTGAAAGAGTTTGCGTTTTTTACCACTTTGCTGATCCAATAACCAAAACCTGATTTTTCCTTCATCGCGTGTGATATAACTCAAATATCTGCCATCCGGACTTAAAGAAGGTTTCTCAAAACTGCGGTAAGTTCTGTATTTCAACGGTATTTCCGTTGAAGGTAAATTCTGAGGCCGCTCGTCATAAAAAGCTTCATAATGGGCATACCAATTCCTGACGAGTTGTTTAAACTTCAGTCCTGTCACATACAAAAATCCCTGTTGCACATTTCGGCTCATTTGTGTCATATGTGCTATATCCGACAAAGCTGCCGAGCCGTATGTTTCTGTAATATAACGCCATAGAGAATTTCCGGCCACACGGGCATCTTCTCCGCTCAGGCGGTTTAGCTTCCTAAAACGTCCCGAAACAATTCCTTCGCGCAATCTGTCGTCCATCAAACTATTCCATTCTTCTGACACATAGGACAAAATGCCTTCCTTATACCAGTCTGGTAAATTAAAAATGGCCGTGTTTCGTATTTGTGCTCCGATACTCCCTCCGTACATCAGCTGATTTAGCAGCATTTCTGCAATTCCTTTCCTGATTTGCTGCTCAAAATTTTGATAATTCCCATCAAAATAAAGAATGACTTTTGTGCCCAAAATTCGTGTAATCCCGCCTGTATTGTACACTTGCTCAGATGCCAGTCCAATATTACTTTGCTTGAGGTCGCTCAGGCTGTTAAAAACAAGAAATTGAATTTTCTCAGTCAGATTGCTCTGAAGTTTTCGTTCGAGCAAAGGGATTTGTTGCCGGGCATATTCAGCAGTATAAAGTGCCAGTTCGTTGCCATTCAGATAAAAATACGTATCAAAATCATTGTATCGGTAATACGTCCAGATGGTGTTGTTCCATTGCACACGATTTTTTCCAAAGGTCATATTTGAGCCATTGTAAAACTGGCCATGCACTTCATTACCAGCCAAAAACAACATCAACAGCACAAACAAAACCTTGAAAAAGATTTGCCTGCTTTGAACGAAAACTGCTATTGAATTGTTAATCAACATAAACCATGGCTCAACTTCTGTGGTGCTAAAGTACTATTTTTTTAACTGAACAAAAGTCCTCACTTAAAGGTGTAAAGTCTATATTTGTTCATGTTTGGAAAATTATTTAAAGACATTTTTATGCTTCAGATTAAAAGATTTGTTTTCAATGCTTTTCAGGTGAATACCTATGTGGTTTATGATGACACAAGAAACTGTGTGATAATAGATGCGGCCTGCGCGGAAGTTGCTGAAGAAACATTACTCAGCAATTTTATAGCCGAAAATCAGCTTCGGCCGGTTCATATTTTGAATACACACAATCATATTGATCACATCCTGGGCAATGGCTTTGTTTCAGAAAAATATCAACTGCCAGTCACTGCACATGCCGAAGGCGAACGCTATCTGAGCAATGCTTATGCTCATGCACAATCCTTTGGCATGATACTGAAAAAACTTGTTATACCCACCATTAAAATTGAAGACGGCGATTGGATTTCGTTCGGTAACAGCCGCTTAAAAGTCCTGTTTGCACCCGGCCATGCCGATGGAAGTGTTTGCTTTTATGATGACCAAACACCGATGGTAATTGCAGGTGATGTGTTGTTCAATCAAAGTATTGGCCGCACCGATTTGCCCGGGGGCGATTATGACTTACTGAAAGAAAGTATCTGGGGAAAGCTCTTTGTGCTGCCCGACAAAACTATCGTGTATCCCGGACACGGGCCGGAAACCACCATCGGAAGCGAAAAAGTTAACAATCCTTTTGTGGCAATTGGCTAAGTGTAATAAGGCTTTCAGCAATTTTTTTCTCGTCCAGATCGAGCATACATTTGAAATGCTTTTTGGGGCAACGATCGAATCCTATTTTGCTGCAGGGACGGCACGATAAATCTTTATTTTCGATAATGCTCACACGTTCCGGAAACTGAGGAATGTAAGGATACATCCCAAATTGAGGAACGGTATTACCCCATACCGAAACTACGGGCTTCTTGAATGCTGCCGCAATATGCATCAGTCCGGTGTCATTGGTTAGCACAGCAACGGAATCTTTGATTATCTGAGCGGACTGACTCAGACTAAGCTTACCGCAGGCATTCCAAACATTGGTTCCCAAAGCGGTAACAACTTCTTCACCACTCAGATGGTCTTCTTTTCCCCCCAGTAAAACTGCTGGTTTTGGCAAATGCTTAATCACTTCAATAAGCTTGGAAACAGGTAAAATTTTCGTATTGTGATTTCCGCCGATGACAACTGCATAATAACCATGAGCGCAAAAATCAGGCAGATCAGGCATTAGCTCATGTTCCTGAGGTGGTATAAAAAAATCCAGCCCCAAATTATCATTTACAATACCCAATGGTTTCACCGCTTCAAAATAGCGATCAACAATATGTAAATCAGGCATATGATCTATCTTAAAACGAACAAGCAGGTACTTTTCCCAATTGAGCTTGGGAAAAGCATAGGATTTCACTCCCAGAGCCAGACGCAATTTGTAGGATCGAAAGTTTTTGTGTAAGTCCATAATCAGATCATATTTTTCTGCTTTAAGCAAATCAAGGATTTCATGCGGCGACTTTTCAACACCAAAAACCTTGTCGATATGTGGGTTGAGCTCGTATATTGATTGATACGATTTTCGTGTAATAGCGTGCAGCTCAACAGACGTTAGTTGTGTTTTGATAGCACGAACAACCGGACTCGTCAAAACGATATCGCCAATTGAGCTAAGCCTGATAAGCAGTATTTTCATTTTTTGCCTGAGCTTACAAGCAACAAAAATACTTGGATTACTACTACCCACCAAGTTTAAATGTATCTATCCAGGCTAATTAACTCATTTGCAATAGTTTTCACATAATTATCGTTTGACCTAAAACCTATCAATTGGTATTAAAACAGCATTAATTCCAGATCAATTTGAGTAATCAAAAAAAATACCAAGGAAACTTGGTTATTTTTGCAACACAATACTTTAGAAGTTAACTCATCAGCTTAATTATGAATACCCTTCAACGATATGCTTTAGCTGTTTTAAGCGGTTTATTATTAAGTGCAGCCTGGCCTGTAAATGGCGTGACTCCACTGATTTTTTTCGCATTTGTGCCTTTATTTTTTATTCAGCATGATTTGGGCAGGCCAGAGAATAAAGGCAAAGGCGGACAGTTATTTTTGCTGGCACTTAGCAGTTTCTTCATCTGGAACAGCCTTACTACCTGGTGGATATGGAATTCAACAGCAATTGGCGGCATTGCAGCATTGGTGCTGAACAGTATTTTTATGGCTAGTGTTTTCTGGTTGTTTCATTTTACTAAAACACAGCTCTATCAAAACAAAAAAGGCCTGGCCATCCTGCTTTTTTACTGGCTGAGTTTTGAATATCTGCATATGCATTGGGACCTTAACTGGCCCTGGTTGCATCTGGGGCATGTTTTTTCGCCCAGGCCTCATTGGATACAATGGTATGAGTTTACCGGTGTTCCGGGGGGCACAGCCTGGGTTTTGATATTTAATATGCTGGCTTTTAAAAGCATACAACAGGCTTTGCAATGGAAAACCAAAGCCCGTTCGTTTGCCGTAAATTTCATTCTGCTTGTGATTGTGTGGATGGCACCAGTAATGTTTGGCGAACATCTCTACCGAAATTATGAAGAAAACGGACATCAGGCCGAAATCATTGTTTTACAACCCAACTTTGATCCTTATACCGAACAATATGATCTGCCTGCCTCAGAAATAATTGACCGCAATTTACAGCTGGCCAGCAGTTTGATGAACAGACCTGTTGATTTTATCGTTGGCCCCGAATCAGCAATTCAGGAAGACATCTGGCTGCCTGATCTGCAGCAATCACCAGGTTTAAAAACTTTACAACAATTCGTAGGACAACATCCCACAACAGCCATGATAATCGGGGCAAGTACTTTTAGCCCGGTGGCCAAAGATCAGGAAAAGGACTTTGCTGCACGAAAATTCCGTAATGAGGAAGGGTGTTATTTCGCTCACAACACCGCCTTTTTTCTGGAAGATGGAAATACCCCACAATATTATCACAAAAGCCGTTTAACGCCAGGCGTTGAGATGATGCCAAGCTGGTTTTTTCTTCGTCCTTTACGTTCGCTGGCCATTGACTTGGGCGGTACAATCGGCACCTTGAAAACATCAGATCATCGAACTGTTTTTGCCGGAAAAAACGAACAATTCAAAGTTGGTACGATGATTTGCTACGAATCGGTTTTTGGTGAATTTGTCTCAGACTTTGTGCGCAATGGTGCTAATCTTTTGTTTATCATCACCAACGATGGCTGGTGGGGAAACACCCCAGGGCATCGTCAGCACATGGACTTTTCGATTATCCGGGCAATAGAAACCAGACGTAGCATTGCCCGTTCGGCCAACACAGGCATCTCGGCCTTTATCGATCAGCGTGGCGACGTTTATCAGGCTACTCCCTACTGGGAACCAACAGCCATTCGACAAAAACTAAACACCAACGAAAAACTGACTTTTTATGTAAAATACGGAGACTATCTGTCGCGAATTTCAGTTTTTATTATGGCTATTTTTCTACTTACTGCCTTTGCCAAAAACAGGTTAAACAAAGGAAAACTGTATTGAGTAGCGACATAAAAAGTTATTTAAAGATGCGGCCAACACTTAGTTTGGGGCCTTTTCAGGGAATAACCGATCACATTTTCAGAAATCGTTTTGAAGAGTTTTTTGGAGGTATTGACAAATGCTATACGCCTTTTTTCACGGCCATTCACAAAGCCGATACAAAAAATCTGCATGGTGCCGAACTGGATCCAAAGATTAATGACACCTCCAGGCTGATTCCACAAATTTTGAGTAATGATGCAGCAGAAATCATGCGGTTTGCTGATTTTTGTGCAAAACTTGGCTACAAAGAAATTAACCTGAATATGGGTTGTCCTTTTCAGCGAGTTGCCCGTAAAAAAAGAGGAAGCGGAATACTCCCCTATCCCGAACTTATTGATCAGATCTTAGCCTTTTACTTCGAAAATCCTCCTTTGAAGTTGAGCATTAAATGCCGCCTGGGCTACCAGGAATCATACGAAATTGATAATTTGATTCCTGTTTTCAATAAATTTCCATTGGCCGAAATAATCATCCACGCACGCACCGGAAAACAACTTTATAAAGGCACTGCTGACCAAACTGCGTTCATTCAAATAAAAAGCCAGTTCAGGGAAATTCCGGCTTATAATGGCGACATCTTTACGGTAAGTCAATTTAATTACCTTAAGTTGCTTATGCCAGATGTTGACCATTTTATGCTGGGAAGGGGCTTACTTGCCGATCCTTTTCTGGCTGCCGAAACAAAGGGAACGCAGTTTATTGAAAAAAAATCCCTCTTGGAACACTTTCTAAATGCTGTTTTCAATGATAGACTGCACGAATCGAATTATTCGCTAACAACGCTTGGCCGTATGAAAGAACTCTGGAGTTATCTTAGATGGTCGTTCGATGATCCGATTAATACCTGGCGACTGATCAAAAAAACTAATTCTATTGATACCTATGAAGCAGCAATCAAGATGATTTTTTTAACCGATGAATGGAAAGGATCAGGATTTGCTAATTCCATAATCTCAGGTTAACATCCATAACAAAGCTAAACTAAGTAAATGGTTCTTATCTTTTCATTACATTTTTAAGTATTGAATTTTTCGGCTTGAAGCTTTGGCTAAAACTTTCCAAACTAAAAAACACTTTGTTTATTGAAAAATAGTTAATTAATGCTTTGAAATTAAATTAATATTTATATTTTTGTAACACTAAAAAAAAACTCCAATAATAGGGGCTAAATGATAACAAACAATTCTATTAACTGGTTATTGACATCTTGTTTATAATTCAGTAATTTAGAATGCTAAATATGAACATTATTATGAATTGATTTTTTTCCAATTAAACAAAACACTTATGAAATACTCAAGTAAATTAAACGAATTCGACATTCTAGATTTGTTGAATGAATACCATTCGGAGCTTCGCAAACTGAAGCATAAAACGGATTTTGTAAAAAACAAAATTGCTGACCTTGAAGCACAATACAGCACAATAAAAAAGATCAAGGCAGATCATAAATCTCAGGAAGAAGCTGAAACAGTACAAGTTGACAATACTGCATCAGAAGCCGAAATTCAAGGCCAAAAAAGAGATCGGAAGCCCTATCCACTTTCTAACTGGGATAAGTTCATCCTCCAGACCATTCAGGAGAGCGGACATGCAACACTAAGTCGCGAAATCTATGCTTCGGTTAAAGAAAAAGCTGTAAACGCCGGAGTTTTTACAACCGACGACAAATCGAAAGCCAAGATAAACCAATGTCTGGTTAAACTTACCAATCGCCGCAACGACCTGCGTAAAGTGAAATACAAAGGAAGAGGCTTTGCTTATGCCCTGCCCGAATGGTACGACGATCGTAATCGTCTGAAAAAAGAACACAAAATTCTGAAAGAAGATTAAGCTAATTGAGCCGCATTACTATTTGCGGCTTTTTTTTTCGGGTGCTACAGGCATCAGCCGCCAAAACCATAATATCCCCCACCTTTTTCCTGTCTTCGTTTCATGGTATTATCCAGCACTTCACGTTTTTGGTCCTCTGTATAGCTGTCCCAATTCGCCACTTCCTCGGCCGAACGGTAACATCCGATACAAACATGATCTTCGTCATAAGTGCATATCAATTGACAGGGCGACTTAATTTTCTTTTTAAACATACTACTAAATCAAAAATTTAGCCATTGAACAGCCTGAAACAAGATTTTGTTCAGCGAAAAATCAAGGTCGTTTTAAAATTGCCAGGCCCTTTGTTTTTGTTCCAAACCAAATATTTCCGTCCTGATCTACTTCTATTGAAGTGATCCAATCTTCGGGCAGGCCATTAGCTGTATTATAGGTTTTCCAGACAGCTCCATCGTATCGCGAAGCACCATATTGCGTAGCAAACCACATATTTCCATCCAAATCCTCTGTTATGGCATCCACCTGATTATAAACCAGACCATCCGATGTATTATAATCTGTAAATGCACCATTTACTAACATACTCACCCCAGCCAGCGAACCAATCCAAATTCGCTGTTTGCTATCCACATACAAATCCAAAACAAAATCTGCCAAAGGCAAGTCAGCTAAATAGGTATGCCAATTGCTGCCGTCAAAACGGGAAATCCCATACTCGGTTCCAAACCATTTATTTCCCTGCTGGTCAATTTCAATATCACGTACGATATTATAAACCAAACTATTACCCTGGTCTTTCTGATAAATTTGCCAGGAAGATCCATCAAAATAGCTCACTCCTTTTCCTGTGGCTATCCAGGGATTTTGATCTTCGTCCAGTGCTATATTGTACAAATAATCATAGCTTAAACCGCTTTCGGCATCATAATTCACAAACTGATTTCCCGATAAAACTGACAAGCCATAGGGAGTAGCCAGCCAAACAATTCCATCCTCCGAAACCGTAAGACCATTTATCTGATGATGGATCAGCCCTTGTGGTGTATTATAATTTTTGAACGTACTACCATTGTATGAAGAAAAACCAAATTCGGTGCCAATCCAGGTATGTGAACCGCTATGCCTTATGCAGCGAATATTGTTATTCACCAATCCATCTTTTGAAGCAAGATAGCTCCAGCTATCAGCTACGGGTTTCGTTCCTGAATCCTTTTCACAAGCTGCAAATGCCCCCAGCAGAAATACCAAACAAAACTTAAGAAATATTTTCATACAATCGGCTTTTCCTCGTTCAAATTCATCCTGATACGTGAGGCAACAATATCGATAGCTACCTGATTAGCTCCGCCCTGTGGGATGATGATATCAGCAAAGCGTTTGGTCGGATCAATAAACTGCAGGTGCATGGGTTTTACAAAATGTTCATAATGCTTAAGCACATCCAGAAACGATCTGCCACGTTCTTCAATATCGCGCTGGATAATCCGCATCAGCCGGTCGTCGCCATCAGTATCCACATAAATTTTTATATCCATCCTGTGGCGTAGTTCGGCATTGGTAAGCACCAAAATTCCTTCAACAATCACCACTTTGGTTGGCTTCACAGGAATGGTTTCATTTGATCTGGCACAGCTTACATATGAGTAGATCGGCATAGGAATTGTTTCGCCCCGGCGCAAACGATCGATGTGATCTATCAAAAGGTCAAATTCGATGGAAGAGGGATGATCAAAATTGATTTTTTTTCTTTCGTCAGGAGACAAATGGCCATTGTCGCGATAATATGCATCCTGCGAAATAACTGAAACAGAACTATTAGGGAGTGCCCGAATGATCTTTTTTACAACCGTAGTTTTTCCTGAGCCGGAGCCTCCGGCAATCCCAAGTATTAACATTTGCGGATTTTTTCCGTAGTTTGAACTGCCAAATTTAAAGGTTTTTTAATACATTATGTGGATTTTTATCAGGAATAAAGCTATTTAACCCATTTTGCAGCTAACCC
>DJWN01000096.1:6726-15063 GCA_002440975.1 Bacteroidales bacterium UBA6229 | reverse complement strand
CACAAAATATTTTATACTCTCGAAAAAAGCTACCTGATGCCCCGCTACCGCACGATTGCATCCCCGCTACCGCACGATTGCATCGTGTGGTTTTAGTGAAGCAAAATCTCTACCTAACCACAATAATACCTTTTATTAACCCCTCATCTCCAGCGTAATCCTTGGCACTGCTATAAACATAATCCTGAGGATAGTAAACCAAACCTTCATCAACCGGATTATTGTGAATATAGTTAATCTTTTCAAATAACACCTTGTTACTCCAGAGTTCAATGGGCTTGTTATTATGTTGCCAGAACTGAAACTCCTTAACATTTGAAGAGCTTGCCCCTGCTTTCTTGAATTGCTCTAACAGCCACTCTTTTCTGCTTTCCCCAGGATTTTCCTTTATCGCTTTAACAATCTCCTTGCTGGTGAATCTTTTGAAATCGCCAAGTAGCAATTCGGGCTTCTGCCCGTTTACACTTCTGAAAACTAAATGCAGATGGTTGGTCATTATGCACCAGGCATAAATTTCCATGCCCTTTTCCCGCTGGCAAAACTTTAAGCTCTCGATTAGTATATTCTTATAGTCGTTTCGTGTAAAAACGTCAATCCACTCAACCACTGCAAAGCTTACGAAGAAAACCCCTTCTGGGTTATGAAACTTGTAGTTTCGGCTCATGGAACAAATATAGCAAATTATTCACTTCGTTACCACACGATGCAATCGTGCGGTAGCGGGGGGTTATAATATACTGATTAGCTGTGCTTTGTTGGTTATTTGGAATTGTTCTAATTTTTAATGAATATAAGTTGGGCACACTATTCAGGAATGGGCATTGCTATCTTGCTGTCGAAAAAACCAAGTGGCAGCTTCATCAGCTTGATCAGGAAATCGCTGATGAGTGAGATGTTGATGCGTGTGCTGATGTGCAGCAATATCCAGCTGCGGATAAACTCAATGGCTGTTTGGCTGAAAAAGAGTACCAATTGAGCGATAAGCACAAGGGTAATAAAATTCAGGTCGCGGGTGTTGATACCCACATCCACCACTGATTGTGTGAGGAAAGGGAAAATGAGTTGCAGCAGGCTGCCCAGCAACATGCCTAGTATCAACTGCACCAGCAGTTTACGATGTGGCCTGAGATACGCAAACAAATAACGGAAGCTGTTTTTGGGGGCAATCTCCTCCGGGGCAGCATAAAAGTCGGGTGTAGGTTCGAGCAACAGGCACACGCCCATAGGCTCACCTTGTTCGGTGGTGCTTGCCCAGCCTTTTTCAAACTCGGCGCGGCTGTAAGTGAGTAAGCCGTGGGCAGGGTCGGCCACCTTTACTTTGTCTTTATTCTTTCCACTTATCCCATACACCACCACAAAATGCCGCTGCTTCCAATGGGCAATGCAGGGCAGCGGTACTTCGTTGGCCAGTTTGTCGTAGCTGATCTTTACACCCATGCTGCGGAAGCCAATTTTTTCGGCAGCATCGCTTATGCCCAGCAGGGAAACGCCCTCGCGGTTTAAAAAAGATAAGTCCCGTAGTTTTCTAAGAGAAATGACTTTACCATAGTAATAGGCAATGTTTTGCAAGCAAACAGGGCCGCAATCCATTGCATCCTGTTGTGTAAATATTTTTTTTAAAATCAATGATTCCTCAATTTATCTCTTTATCTCATTTTCTAAAAAGTCAATTGCTGCTTCAATCACTGTGTCTCTATTACTGATCAAATCATCGATAGTTTGTGAAACAAAAACATCGGGTTTTATTCCATTTCTATAGTATTCCTGACCATTAGGAAAGCTGCAATATTGCGTGCAAACAGCAAAATATCCCCCATTAGGCAGGTTTATCAGCATAGGCTGTCCATTGCCTCCTCCAGTTGGTTCTCCCATTAAAGTAATGTTTTCCTGATCCTTTAAATAAACTAAAAACTCTTCCGCAGCTGAAATGTTTACCGCATTTGTTAAAATAACAACAGGAATATCAGTGAATCTATCTTTCACTATTATTTCATTTTTAAAAGTAGAAACCCCTAATGGAAACAGGTAAAGATTTTTAGCCATTAAAAAATTCGTTTTATTTACTATATCATTAATGGTATCCTGTTTTGACAATCTAATTCCTCTTGATCTTTGGTTAGCAATATTTACTCTGGTTTTGACAAGTGAGCCAGTAACCACACTGTCCCTAACAAAATATCTAGCAATGTCTTTCGCAATTACGCTACTCCCTCCGCCATTATCTCTAATATCAATAATTAGTGCCTTACTCCTTTCAATCGTGTCATGATAATAAAATATGGAATCGCTAATCGAGGTATCGCTGAATTGTTTTATTCTCAGGTAAGAAATTTCTGAATCAAGGTATTTGTGAAATAACAATTCGTCGTGCAAATACCAATCATCATTATTTCTTTCTCGCTTTAAAGTTATTGTCTTATAAACACCATCTGGAAGTTTACAGGTAATTGTCGACGTAGTACCTTCAAGGCCAAGAAGAAGGCTTTTAACTCCCAAATGCTTCGTTCTTTGTGTAGATGAACTGCTGATCAAAGGATAAACATTTTCAGAAAGGTATTGATCAACTGAAATAGAGTCAACATGTGTAATCTCTGAACCAATGGGAAGGTCATTTATATTATTACGACCTACATTTGTGACGATAACCCTATCTTCGATCAAGGAAAGGTCAATTCTAAAATCTTTAAAACTTCTTCCAAATAATCTTTTCGAAATCTTCTCAGGAAATTCAACATAAGTATGATTATCAGAGTAGTGTGATGCAAAGGATTGTAGTGTTTGGTAATAAGTAAAATCATCCTTTGTACAAATTATCTTGTCAATGTAGGCATAGTATATACTGTCTAAATCTACATTTGTCAAATAATTGAAATAAGGAAAATTGAACTGAGCTTCGCTCCACAATTTTGATAATCCATACACTTTCTGATTTTGAGTCAAGCTGCTTTCCTGTGAAATACCTGATATGTTACAATACAGAAAAACCATAATGAAGATTGAATATGTTCTTTTCATTTCGTTAAAACCTTTATAATTTATTTACTAATTGACGTTTCTTAGCTTCAGAAATAATAAAATTATTGGCTGACAACTCATCATCAAATAAACATTTAAAGTTTGCATTCTTAAACCTTACTTCATAGTTTTTTTGAATACATGGGCCGAAGTATAGAGGAAGAAAGCTGCAAACCAAACATTTTTCATTGCCCTCTATCTTTAATTAAGGATAGAAAGCCCACCTCGATCGAACTTATTCTTCCCCAGCCAAAAGATATATTTTGTTGTGCAACACCGCAAAAACTGTTTGCGAAATAAGAGTGTGTGAGTATGATCGTGTGTACAACCAACAAACTGCGGGATTAAGCCTGTAAGCCACTTCTTCCAAGGATTTATTAGGGGGGGGGGTAATGTCTTGTATATCAGAGTTATACAAAAGTTTAAACATGCAAACAACCAAGCATGCAAACAATTTGTTTGGGGCAGGTAAACTTAGTGGATAAGTGCTGGCTGTTTTCATAGCTTTGTTTTCGACTATAAAAATAAAAACATCTTTTTTAGAAAGCAAATATTTTTTTGCATGAAGTTCCATTATTTTTATGACGTAAATTTCTTGATCAGGCTGTTTATAGGGCATTGCAATGCTATTTAGAATGGATTTAAATTGAGGATGTTGTTTTTAATGGGAGATAGAGTAGGGCAGTAGCGGGGAGGCAAGCTGATGGTATCTTAAATTTAGGCCGAATGAAATGACAACCAGAGTATGTAAGTTTTGCTTGCGTTGTTAATTGATTTATGATCAAAATTGTAAACTATGTAATCTATTGAAATTTAGAACCTTCTCAAGAACAAAAAAGCAGTACGAAATGTCGCACTGCTTTTTTGCTGTTTCAGGGTTTCGAAAAACCTATTCTATCGTAAAATAAAACGGCAAACGTGCCTGAACACCTTTTATCTTTGCCAGGTTTTCGAGGTATTCTAAATAGGAATAATAAGTCCCAAATTCCTTTTTCATCATGGTACGGGTGCGGGTTTCGGCACTCATGCCTTCCAAAATCTGTTGGAAAGGATCTTTTTGCTCGGGTAGTTCATACACTCTGTAATCAGTACCCAGGCCGGCACGTTCTGCCGCCAGATGCAGCGCATCTTCAAAACCTCCCAGAGCATCAACCAATCCCAGGTCAAAAGCGTCTTTACCAGCCCAAACACGTCCTTGTCCAATACTGTCAACATAGGTTTGTCTCAAATTTCGGGTATTAGCCACCAGAGAGGTGAAGTCATCGTATATTTTCACAACTTCATCCTGAATTTTTTTGTGCTGAAATTCACTTAGGGGCTCCATCACATCAACGAAGTCAGCATTTTTATTGGTCATGGCTTTGTCGAAGGTGATGCCCAGTTTGTTTTCGAACATCTTGCCCATATACGGAATCACGCCAAAAACCCCAATAGAACCGGTTATTGTAGTGGGTTCGGCGTAGATATAATCGGCATTGGTCGAAATCCAGTAACCGCCTGATGCTGCCACATCACCCATCGATACGATGAAAGGTTTTTCGGCTTTGGCCAGTTCAACTTCTCTGCGGATGACCTCCGAAGCCAGTGCACTTCCGCCGGGAGAGTTTACGCGCATTACAATGGCTTTCACTTTATCGTCTTCGCGGGCTTTGCGGATGGCTTTGGAAATACTCTCGGAACCAATACTGGTCTCGGAACCTTCGCCTCCGCCAATTTCGCCAAGGGCATATACCACAGCAATTTTATTACGGCTCATCTTTTCGTCGCCTACCTTGGCATGGGTATATTTAGCCAGACTAACCGATTCGATTTTGTCGTCGCCTTCCACGCTCAGTTTTTCTTTAAGCAGAGCGAGTAACTCATCTTTATAAAGCAATTTATCTACAAACTTCAGTTCGAGTGCTTTGTCGGCATTACTTAGCTCCAGTTTGTCAGCAATGCGTTGAAGTTCAGCTACCGGAATATTTCGGTTTTGACTCACTGCGTTTACTATTTCGTCCCAGGCCGAGTTTAAAAGTTTTTCCATTTGTTCGCGGTTGGCTTCGCTCATCTTGTCGTACATCAGCGGCTCAACGGCACTTTTGAATTTGTTGTTTGGTCCGCGGATGATTTGCGCTTCCACTTCAAGTTTTTCGAGTGTCCCTTTCAAAAAAGCCAACTGAGAGTTTAATCCTTTAAATAGTATCATGCCTTCCGGATTGAGATAAATTTCATCAGCCACGCTGGCCAGGTAATAAGCTGCCTGGCTGTAGCCTTCGGAATAGGTGATGATAAATTTCCCGGAAAGTTTAAACTGAACCAGCTTTTGACGGATTTCCTGTATGGTGGCCATGCCGGCATTCAATTCGCTCAAATCCATATAAATACCTTTGATATTTGGATCTTTGGAGGCTTTTTCAATATTCTTCAGAACATCGTTCAACCCCAGCATTTCTTTTGGCTTGAAATTAGCAAAATCAAAGTTTTCGAAAGGATTCAAGGGGCTCCTGTCTATGATCGGCTGATCAAATTTTGCCAGTAATACGGTGTTTTCCTTTAGCTTCACTTGCTTTTTCTCACCCATCGAAACCAGGGCCGAAATGGTTCCAATTGTGATAAAAATCACAAGCAAGAGCGTTAGAAGTGTTCCGAGGAACGAAGCAAACATAAATTTAAAAAACTGTTTCATTGTCGTAAATTTTAATTAGGTGTGTAATGGATGATTGTTTTCATCAACATGAATCATGCAAATTATTATAAATTATTGATATAACGTGTTTTATACTTATTTATTAAGGGTATTAACAAACCAAAAAGTGCACGTTTAAGCACAAAAATAAGCTAAAAATGTTCAAAACCGTACATTATCGATAAAATTTTCAAAACAAACCGGAGGTATGATTTGAAACAGAAAACGACTCTGAATACTACTCAATCATTTATCAACAAAATTATGTGAAAAAATAAATTTGACAATTTGTTTATTTGACAATACTTAAATTGATCTTTGTCGTGCTGCCCGACTATTTGGGCCGAATCAGTTTAAGTATATTCAAGCATGAACCGTACAACTTTTAAAAGCCTGATATTGATTTCGTTACTAACGCTTCTCAACCTTGGGACGGGAAGTGCAAACCTGACCGAAAGTGCGAATGCCCTGATTTATGATTCGATGGAGAAGTATTATGTGCATACGAAGTCTCCTTTTTTTTCCGGAATAAAACCAAAATTCGATAAGCCGGCTCATCATTCTGCTTTCATCCTTGACTTTAGCAATCTCAAGGCTGACGAAACACTGGAAGGGCATGGAAAACTGAGTAAGGAACGGATGCTGAGTTTTTTGTGGCTGCACAACACCGCACTTAGCTTGAGAGATGCGGACGAATTGGTTTCTTTGTATATTACCGAAGCTTCGCACGAAGGCATCAATCATGATGTTGCTTTTGTACAGATGTGTCTTGAAACCGGTTTTTTGAGGTTTGGCGGCGATGTGGACAGAAACCAGTTCAATTACTGTGGTTTGGGAGCCACAGGCAATGGTGAACCTGGCTTGAGTTTTTGCGATGCGCAAGAAGGCGTTAGGGCTCATATTCAACACCTGAAAGCATATGCTTCCACAGAAAAGCTGAATAAAGAGCTGGTTGACAGTCGTTTTTCCTATGTAAAACGTGGCAGCGTGAAAAATATTGAGCAGCTAACGGGCAGTTGGGCAGCCGATCCGCATTATCATCATAAATTGAAATCAATCTTGCAAAGGCTCTATTCGGGCAGTTATGCCGAGGCTGATGAAACAAGGCTTAATTAGGCATTTAAATCATGGAAGATCAGATATATATCTTGTTGGGGTCTAACCAGGGTGAACGCGAAAAAATGCTTCAACAAGCCACAGAGGCAATTGAAAGAATCTGCGGAAAAATTGTAAGGCAATCTTCCATCTACGAAACTGCTCCCTGGGGGTTTGAGAGTGAGCAATGGTTTCTCAATCAGGTCATACAGATTGAAAGTTTTTTAGTACCCGAAACCCTTCTCGAGAAGTTGTTTGCCATTGAGCTGCAGTTGGGCAGAGTGCGTACCAACGAACAATATAGTTCGCGTGCCATTGACCTGGATTTGTTGTATTATTCTAACATTCACCTCGAAACCAAGCTACTCGAAATACCTCATCCTCGCCTTCACCTTCGTCGTTTCACCTTGATGCCACTTAGCGAAATAGCCCCTGATTTTGTGCATCCTGTCTTAAAAAAAACTCAGCTTGAATTGCTTGAATTGCTTCAGGATAATTCCAAAGTTTACAAGCTGATTCCTGATAAAATATAGGCAAAAAGCCTGTATATTTGCCACTGAAATGCGCTATAATTTTATCACCATCGAAGGAACCATTGGTGCAGGCAAAACCTCACTGGCCAAACGTATTGCCAGTCAGTATAATGGAAAACTGATTCTGGAACAATTCAAAGACAATGCCTTTTTGCCTAAGTTTTACGAGGATCAGGAAAAGTATGCCTTTCCTCTGGAGATGTCGTTTATGGCTTCACGCTTTCAACAATTGAAAGAGCAGTTAAGCAGTCCCGATTTATTCAGTGATTTTATCATTGCTGACTATTTCTTTCCGAAATCACTCATCTTTGCACAAAACACCTTACCCAAAGACGAGCTGGCTTTGTTTTCGCGTTTTTTTAATTTCATCAGCATAAGCCTGCCTAAACCGGACCTTTTCGTGTATCTTTATTTGGATGTTGATCGCCTGCAACATAATATCCGCCTGCGCGGACGCTCTTACGAACAGCAAATAAAAAACGAATACCTCGAGAAAATTCAGGCCGGCTACTTCGATTACATCAAACAACAACAAGATATGCGTATTTTAATCCTGGACACCAACAAACTGGATTTTGTACATTCAGAAAAGGATTACGAGCGGATTCTTGAGATCATCAATTCCGATTACCCGACCGGCATTCACAGGTTTACTTTTTAAGTGGGCTGATTTGAAGCAGCTTAACGCTTGTTGTTTGGGTTTTTAATATTTTTCAACTCATACAAATCACGGCGCCTGTCGGTTAAATTCCTCACCGATCCAAAGCTGTGCAACTCTTTTAGCAAATCCAGATCCACATCCACGATTAAAGTCATTTCGCTATTGGGCGTGGCTTCTGCCTTGATACCATTTGTTGGAAAAGCAAAATCGGATGGCGTAAACACTGCCGACTGTGCAAACTGAATATCCATATTGTTTACTTTGGGCAGATTACCCACACTTCCGGCAATGGCTACATAACACTCATTTTCGATGGCGCGGGCCATAGCACAGTTACGCACACGGATATAACCGTTTTGGGTATC
>DJWN01000096.1:0-6688 GCA_002440975.1 Bacteroidales bacterium UBA6229 | reverse complement strand
CCAACATTATACAGTTTGTTGTTCTCCACCAAAGGCATGCTGCCCGTAATGATATTGATGTTATAACTCACTGCAAACTCCATAAAACGCTGATGTAGCGGCTCGGTATATTCAGCAAGTTTGCGCATGGCTTCGGCTTCCGACAAATGATTGTAGGCGGCCATCAGCGGGGCATTGAACAGCTCCGGAAAGAGGGCAAAATTGCTTTGATAATCGCTCACAGCATCCACAAAAAACTCCATTTGCTCAAATAGACTTTCAATATTTACAAACTGACGCATCTGCCATTGCACCAGGCCAAGCCTTACAATGGGCTTAGGCGTTTTGATGAGCGATTTTTTATCTTCATAATAAATATTAAGCCATTCGAGAAGTGTTGCGTACTCCAGCGATGACTGATCACCTGACATATAGTTTTTAAGCACCTTTTTCACGTGAAAATCATTGGCCAGCTGAAAACTCAGAGTAGGATCATAAAGTTCCCGACGTTTTACCTTGCCAATATATTCCTTCGGACTAATCTCATCAGCAACCTTGCTGTAATTCGGGATACGTCCGCCGGCAATAATTGCGCGCAGGTTCAGCTGCTCACACAGCTCTTTGCGTGCATCATACAAACGTCTGCCAAGCCTGAGATTGCGATAATTTGGATGGACGAAAACGTCAATGCCATACAACACATCACCTTTATTGTCGTGGGTTGCAAAAGTGGTATTTGCAGTAATCTGCTCATAGGTATGGTCATCGCTGAACTTATTATAATCCACAATTAACGAAAGCGCACTCCCGGCAACTTTTCCATTTACAAAAGCTCCAATTTGTCCTTCGGGGAAGATTTCGAGCAGTTTGCTTATATGTTCTTCTGTCCAATGAGAATCTTCCCAATCGGCATAAGCCTCAATCATAGAGCTTTTTAAATCACGGTAATCTTCAATCCGCAGGTTACGAATTTCTATCTTCAGGTTCTTATCCATAAAATGTTGTGAACATATTCGATCTCCTGCAAAAATACAAATCTTAACTCAGCTCGGTTAACCCTTGTTCCTTCATCAGCCAGGTTTTTCCGGCATAACGTTTAAAATAGCGGTAGTTGCGGTGTTCTGGCAGATCTTCAGCATAGAGCATTTCGTCGAAACGCACTTGTTTTCCTATCGGGATTTCGATGGTCAATCTCAATTCCTGTGCCCGTATCAGATCTTCCACAGGAAAGCTGTAAAGCATTGGGAGTATCAAATTGTTTTGTTCTATTCGGGCATCATAGGTCATATGGTATTTGCGTGTTTCGGCTTCTTCGATAGTTCTGCCTCTGGCCGAGATCCGTTGCCTGATCCTTACCAGCGAATCAGATGAGGGCACGAACCTAAGCTGTGGAAAGGTCATCAGCCGGTCAGTATTTTTATCAATAAGTAAAATGATCTCATCATCAATCATCATGGCTTCCTGCCTCGAGGCAGGTGTAAGAAGCTGATCAGAAGTGATGAACAGTGTTTGGTCGTTTGGTAGCCAGGTCTCTTCAATCGTGATTTCTTCACGTGCTTCCTGCCTGAAGTTCATGGCTGTACTCACTCCCAGGCCTAACAACACAAACCAGGAAACAACCCAAACTGTAATACTCACCAGTGTGAAGCTACCAATGCTAAAACGGCCGGCCGACACCAGTTTAAGGCCAGCATAAACCAGGAGAATGAGTGGAATAAATAGAATGAGGCTGATGCTAAGGCCGGCCAGACTGGCAACTGATTCGCTGCCAAAAATCAAATCTCCAATCAGCAGGGGCGAGAACCTGAACTCTTCCGATTCAATCAGCCAGCCCACGCTCTCATATCCGATAAATCCTGCAATCAGTGCCGTTATCATGCTTAATCCGCCAATGATGAGACCAATGCCCAATATTACTCCAAACACTTTGAAAAGTGCCATAAAGATCTGTCCAAAAGCACCAAATAAACGATCGAAAAAGTTACGACTAGTGGGAGCATGCCTGCTTATAGTATCCGAAGCATGTTTGGCAGCTTTTCCCAGCCGGTCAGATACTTCATTCATTTCATTGCGCACCGACTTTTCAATATTGGAGATGTTGACGGGATCGCCACGCATCTCCAGTTTTTCGGCATGGGTGAGGGCCTCAGGCAAAACGATCCAGAGGACAATATAAATCAGTAAGCCTGCGCCAGACGCGAAAAGCGACAAGATAAAAATCAGTCTTACCCAAACCACATCAATACCTAGCCAGGCTGCCAGACCAGCTGCAACACCAGCTATCTTACTGTGATCCGGATCGCGGAACAGCCGACGGGATGTCCTGCGATAAGATTTACCGGCAGTTTCGGTTGTGCTGTTTTCATCGTCCATTTCAAAAGGCTGGCCAAGCTGATCAATCACGTAATTAGTATCGACAATACTAACCACTTGTTTTTCGCTGCCCAGGCGTTCTTGCAGTAATTCGGCCATACGGGTTTCAATGTCGGCAACAATTTCTTCCTGCCCTTCAATTCCCGCAAAGTGCTGTTTCAATTTTTCCAGATAAGCCTGCAGAAGTTCATAAGCATCTTCGTCAATATGGAAGATCAGGCCACTCAGATTTATGGTGAATGTTTTTTTCATTGCTTAAAGGTTTTTAGTTTTTTTTGATGTTTCAATAAGCTGCTCAACGGCGGCAACAAGTTCGTGCCATCCGGTTTTAAGCGAATGGAGAAGTTGGTGACCTTTTTCCGTAAGTTGGTAATATTTGCGTGGCGGGCCCGATTTGGATTCTTCCCAGCGATAGCTGAGGAGTTCGTCGTTTTTGAGCCTGGTGAGCAGGGGATACAAAGTGCCCTCTACCACAATCAGCTGCGCCTGTTTTAGCTCGTGCAGGATATCGGAAGCATACACCTCGTTGCGCTTGCCGATGACCGAAAGGATGCACAGTTCGAGCACCCCTTTGCGCATTTGTGAAATATTTTTCTCGGTATTCATGCGGCAAAGATATAATGACTTTTAGTACTATGCAATACTTAGTACTAAAATAAATTTACTTCTTTATAATGGATAGTTCTTTATTAACTGTATTTCAATAGTTTAAGTACATTTTATTAAAATGAAAATTTTAAACTGAGCAGAAATTGAGAAGGCCGGAGGGATTGAGAATTGGTAAGGACGGTAAACTGATAGCTGTAATTCTCAATAAAAACATCACTATTCAGGATATTGTTCCAACGTGCCTCAAGGTCGAAACGAGATTTCTTAAAGCTATAGCGATACATCAAGTCAACAAAATTGTATCCGGTTTGATTGTATTGGTAATACTCCAGATTAAGGTTTAACATCTGATTGTCATTAGGAAACAGGTTAACCGTAAAATAATGCTTATTCAGTCGGATTTGATTGCGCAACTCACCCTCGATGCTTGAGTTCATCACGTTGTAGTGTATTTTGTAGTTGAGGTTCAGCCAGGTAGTAGTCGGAAAATATACCTCAGGCGTGAGGCTGAACTGTTTAGTTTCCGCATCAAACAATGCTTCGTTGACTAGTGTTTTTCCCTGATTCAGCATAAAAGCAGCATTCAGGCTGATTGACAACTTTAAGGCATTCACGTATTTACTTGATCGAAGCTGCACATTATGCGTCGTGGAAATATTGGGCAGCTGTTGTGCAGTAACCACAAACGAACCATTTTCCTGCAGTTGCATACTGTAGGTAAGGTTCATTTCGCGTTGCACATAGAAGTATGACAAGGTATTGAAAAAGGCAGTTATTGCATTTCTATAGGATAACGAAACAGAAGCAATATGTTGGTTTGTTTGCTGAATCAAGGCTTCTGTTTTGATTAACTCTCGATAATTTTTCAATAAATATGCGTAATAAAAATTGTCTGGATCACTCATCCGCTGAAAATAATACCAGGAAGTTCTCAAATCCCAAAATCCGCCAAAAGTATAGTCCATACTGAGCTTAGGAGCCTGAAGCAGTTTTGTAAATGTTTGGGATTTACCGATTTCGATTTCCTTTAAGTTGAGTTGTTGTTGATTAAAAGGCCAGTCGAATGAAAACCGGAATCCTTTACGTTTGTATTGCAAGGTCGGGATTATATAAAGCTGATATTGCCTTGCCTCCATGTGATTATCAAATGATTCTCCAGCTTCAAACAAAGTATTCTCATCACTAATCTGAAGTTCGGTACGGAGTGTTTGGGTTCGCAGGGCAAAACCAAGCCTTAATGACAACACCCAGCTTTTCCAGCGAAAATTGCTGCCCAGATAATGGTCTGCATAAAAGCGCTCGAGTGTGGCTGATTGAAAAGCTGCATCATAAGGTTCGCCACTGTTTACAATAGCTTCAAATTGTCCGGGAGCAACTGATAGCTCCTGAGGGCCTCTGTCGTATTGTAATAACGACTGAAACTCTATCAGCATTTCACCAGACTTAAAAATAGAATTTAAGGTGTTTGAAAACCGATGGTAAGGAACTGACAGGAATTGGTTCACCGTATCAGATGCATTGACAATCCTTTCGTGATAGGCATCTTGTTGCAGGGAGAAATGGGTTTTGTTTCGAAGATAATTATCACTGGTGTTGCGGTTCAAATCAAAGGTTCCCTGCCAATAGCGATTATTTTGCCTCCGATAATAATTCTGATTCAGGCGAATGGTATCCTCAGGCAGGAAATAGATGCGCTCTTCAAAACTTTGATTCTTGCGCATATCATCCACAAAATAAACATTTGCACGCAGTTGCAGATCCTTTTTTAAAGGCACCAGCACATTCACATTAGCCAGATGAATCCGATTGTCGAGGTATCTTTTTTTGTCAATCGCACCATATTGTTCGGACGAAGCACCATCAAACAACATAATAGCTTCTGATGTCTGGAACGGAAACACCAGCTTATCGCGGGAAATCAACTGTTGAAGCTGTCTCGAAACATCATTCCCTGTGTTATTTGTCTGGTACGATGCCAATAACTGGAAATCGGTACTGAGCAACATGGGTGTAAGCTTTAAATCCCACAAAAAGGGCGATAATCCCGAGGCTACACTTCCGCTTCCGGTATAAGCGGTTTTGTTTTTCAGTTTTATATTGAGGGCCGCTTGCTGCGAATACACGCGATCTTCGAGGATACGGATGGGTTGATGTTTTTCGAACACTTCAACCGTTGACACCGACTCGTGTGGCAAATTGCTGCTGATCATCGCATATCGGCCGTCAGTAAGGTCAAGTCCTTCCACATAAAATTTGTTGATAGGTAAGCCCTGATAGAGTATTTTTCCGCTTTCTTCTACTTCAATACCGGGCAGTTTCTTAAGTACATCTTCGATGGTTTGGTCTTCACGTCCCTTGAATTGCTCTACTAAATAGCTTATCGTATCGCCTTTTTTATCAATGGGATTTGCCTTTACTGTAATGGTTTCCAGCAATTTGGTATCTGGCTTTAAAGAAAAATCCAGTTTTTGGGTTTGATTGGGTATTGTTAGTTTAATGCGTTCAAAGTGTATTGAGCTCAACAGCAGATCGAGACTGTCGGTTTCCAAATTTACCTCAACCACATACCTGCCATTCTGGTCGGTTATGGCGTATGCTTTTAATATGCCGCTATGCTTTGGATAAACCATCACATTGATATCCCTGAGCGGCTTGTTTAAAGTGTCGGTTACTTGACCGGAAATTAGCGTTTGCGAAAAAGATTGTAGCTGAAAAGCAGCTAAAGCAAGGGCGAAACAAATTACAATCCATTTTCGCATTTTGTTGGTGCTTAAAATTCTATCGGATTATTCTTCTTCAACATATTTCGGTAAACTCTCTGCTGGGAGACTGCATTGGCTCCAGCATCTTTAGCCCTATTTATGATATCAAGTTTGAAATTTTTCTGTGCCTTCAGAAAATCAGCCCTACTGGTTTGTATCCAACCTCTGTCCTCGTATTCTATACTCACCCAATTCTTATATCTTTCAATCTCTGTCATTTCGAATACATAATGCTTATTTGTATCATACATTTTGATAATCAATCCAGGGAGGCCATAAAATTTGTATGGTCCGTCGTTTACCGGAATTTCAGTTGTGTACCAAGCCACCCAGTTTCTGCCTCCATAAAAGCAGTTAGCTCTTTGGGCATTATAATTTCCGATTGTTTCAGTTTGATCCGAAAGCTCCCATTTAAATACACTAAAATCCTCAGTGTATTCTAAATAATCTGGAATCACTTTGTCATTAAAAGTATAGTTGCTTTCAGGAAAGTTTTTATAAATCCGGTATGAAAAGCGAGTCCTGTATTTTTCCATCTCATCTGCTTCAATGAATTGTTGCAATCGCCCCTCCCTTTCGGCCTTGCGCCCGAAGTATGTCATATTATAAAAGTTTTCGCCCATAAAAAGACTTATATTCTTACCAACCAATAAAATCATATTCTCGTTTCTGATACGGTCCAGATTGTTGGTGTCCTCTTTCCATGTTAGTGTATAGCCTATTTTAAGATTGGCAGAATCAAGTATTCTTGTAGGAGCATCAAAAAATTGAGCAAAAATCGGCAGTGCTTTAATTTGAATTACAATAAGCAACAGAAAAAACCGCACAAATGTTAGTTTCATATCTTTGTATTTTAGTGTTAATCAGCAATTTGTTGACAATTTCTAAGTAGAATTAAATGTAAATAACACTTCTGCACCCTATGGAGGATGCAGAAGTGAATTAGAGTCTGTCTTTAAAGTCGT
>DJWN01000078.1 GCA_002440975.1 Bacteroidales bacterium UBA6229 | reverse complement strand
TAATTAAATAGGCTAAGTTGCTTGTTTGATAAAAAATAGTGAAATTATGAAGTTTACTGCTGCTCAAATTGCTGCTTTGCTTTCGGGCCTCGTCGAAGGAGATGAAAATGTATCTGTATCAAATGTTTCGAAAATAGAGGATGGGAAACCAGAAACAATAAGTTTTTTGGCCAATGTAAAATATACACCTTATATATATGAAACAGAGGCCAGCATTGTGATTGTTAATAAAGACTTTAAACCTGATAAGCCGGTCAAAACCACTTTGATAAGGGTGGATGATGCTTATTCTGCCTTTGCAAAATTGCTTGAAGTGTATCAGCAATATACTGGTAATAAGACTGGTATTTCATCTCTGGCATTTTTTGGACAGGATACCGTTTATGGAGACGATCTTTATGCCGGGCCTTTTGCCTGTATTGGCGATAGAGTAAAGCTGGGCAACAATGTAAAGATTTATCCACAGGTTTATATTGGTGACGATTGTCAGATTGGCGATGATAGCATACTGTATCCCGGGGCCAGGCTGTATGCGGGTACGGTGCTTGGTAAATCCTGTGTAATACATGCGGGAGCGGTTTTGGGCAGTGATGGTTTTGGTTTTGCACCGCAATCGGATAATCAATACAAAAAGGTGCCGCAAATCGGGCAGGTTATCCTGGAAGATTTTGTGGAAATAGGAGCCAATACAACGATCGACAGGGCAACGCTGGGAGCCACAGTCATTCGCAAAGGTGCGAAACTGGATAATTTAATTCAGGTGGCACACAATGTAGAAATTGGAGAAAACACGGTGATGGCAGCGCAAACCGGCATCAGTGGCTCAACCAAGATTGGTAAAAGCTGTATGTTTGGTGGTCAGGTAGGTCTTGCCGGACATTTGACAATTGCCAATGGGGTAAAGCTGGCCGCACAATCTGGTGTTGGAACGAGTATCCGCAAAGAGGATGCAGTGTATATGGGTTCGCCGGCTATTCCGGCCGACGAATATAAACGTATTTATATGCATACCCGACGTTTGGATCGTTTGATGGACAGAGTGCAGCAACTTGAGAAGCAACTTTCTAAAATCCAGGGGCATAATTCAGAGGTGTAAGTTTGACTTAAAACACTTACTTTTGCGCAGACTTTTACACGCACTTAATGCTTTTGTCAATAACTTATGACAGATAATCAATGTACAATAAAAAATGTGATTAGTGTCGAAGGCACCGGACTTCATACCGGCCAACAAGGCAAAATCACTTTTAATCCTGCTCCGGTCAATCATGGAATCAAATTCAGACGTACTGATATTGAAGGCCAGCCAATTATAGAAGCTGATGTTGATCATGTGGTTGATACGTCACGTGGCACGACCTTGGGAAAGAATGGTGCCAGGGTATACACAATTGAACATGTATTAGCTGCGGCAACAGGTTTGGGTGTAGATAATCTGTTGATTGATATGGATATGGATGAGATTCCTATCCGCGATGGAAGTGCCCGTTATTTTGTTGAAGCACTTGAATCGGCTGGTATAGAGGAACAAAATGCCACCAGAGAGTACATCGTGATCAAACATCCAGTTCATTTTAAGAATGAGGAAAAAGGTTTTGAACTTTCAATCGAACCTTACGATGGTTTTAAGGTGGATGTGAAGATTGATTATGGAACCGAAGTGCTTAATATACAGCATGCCTCGCTGGATGATCTTACGAAATTTAAAGATGAAATTGCCCCTTGCCGAACCTTTGTTTTTTTGCATGAACTGGAGTTTTTGTTGAAAAACAACCTGATAAGAGGGGGCGACTTAAGCAATGCCATTGTTTTTGTGAACCGGAAGGTGGGCCAGGAAGAGCTGGATCGTTTGGCCGACCTGTTTAAGAAACCCAAAGTGAAAGTTAAAGACGAAGGCATTTTGAATAATCTTGATTTGCATTTTGCTAACGAACCTGCCCGACATAAGCTGTTGGATGTGATAGGGGATCTTAGTCTGCTTGGAAAACGGATAAAAGGCCGTGTAAAAGCTTTTAGGCCAGGTCATTATGCCAATACTGAATTCGCTAAATTGATAAAGGAACAAACAAAAAAACCGATCATGTTAAAAGAACCTCCATTTGATCTGAATCAACCTCCTGTGTATGATATAATTCAGATCCAGAAGATTTTACCACATCGTCCTCCTTTTTTATTGATTGACAAAATCATGGAGTTAAGCGATAAGCATATACTGGGAGTAAAGAATGTGACGATGAATGAGCATTATTTTGTTGGTCATTTTCCGGAAGAACCTGTGATGCCTGCTGTTTTGCAGATTGAAGCAATGGCACAAACGGGTGGTATTTTTGTGCTTCACTCAGTTCCGGATCCGGAGAATTACATCACCTATTTTCTGAAAATAGAAGAAGCTAAGTTTCGGCATAAGGTAGTTCCTGGCGATACAATCGTCTTTGCACTTGAGCTCACTTCGCCCATACGCAGAGGGATTTGCAATATGAGAGGAATCGCCTATGTTGGCGACAAAATTGTTACCGAAGGAAAGCTCATGGCCCAGATAGCCAAAAAACATTAATATCAATAAATTGCTATGAATCAACCGCTGGCATATGTTCATCCACAGGCAAAAATTGCCAATAATGTTGTGATCGAACCTTTTGTAAACATCGAAAAGAATGTTGTAATTGAAGAAGGCTCCTGGATTGGATCGAATGTTACGATAATGGAAGGTGCCCGAATCGGTAAAAATTGCAGAATCTTTCCTGGAGCAGTGATATCAGCAGCTCCACAGGATTTGAAATATAGTGGCGAAGATACGATTGTCCGGATTGGAAATAATACTACGATTCGCGAGTTTGTGACTATAAACAGAGGAACTAAAGCCAATTGGGAAACCGTAGTGGGCAACAACTGCCTGCTGATGGCTTATGTGCATGTTGCGCACGATTGTATAATTGGTGATAATGTGATCTTGGCGAATGCCTGTAACCTGGCCGGCCATATCAGTGTTGACGATTGGGCAATCATTGGTGGCCTTGCTGCTGTACATCAGTTTGTGCAAATCGGGGCACATTCGATGATTAGCGGAGGCGGAATGGCACGTAAAGATGTTCCACCCTACACCAAGGCAGGTCGCGAACCCCTGTCGTATGTCGGCGTTAATTCCATTGGGCTGCGTCGGCGTGGTTTTTCTGATGATCGCATCAACGCTATCCAGGATATATACAGAATCATCTACCTCAAAGGAAAAAATGTTTCGCAGGCCGTGAGTTATATCGAAGCTAATTTCCCGGTTTCGCCCGAGCGTGATGAAATATTGAGTTTCATTGCCAACTCAACCCGGGGTATCATGAAAGGCTATGGCAAATTGCGCGAAAGAGAGTAGTTGTGTGTAATTGTTTACTGCTACTGACTTAATGAAATTACCATGTCATTTCTAACTTCATCCAAACCTTTATCGGGTTTTGTTTCTGTGTGGTTACTCTTAGTAAGGCTGGCGAGCGGTGCTTTTATGCTAACGCACGGCTATCCCAAACTAATGCGTTTACTTGATGGCAGAGCAGAAGGATTTCCTGATCCGCTTGGCTTAGGCAGTTTATTGTCGCTCATCCTTGCTGTTGGGGCAGAAGTAATTGGATCAGTGTTGATTATGCTTGGGGTTTTCACGCGTTTTGCAGCATTTTCGCTGATCTTTACTATGGTTGTTGCAGCTTTTGTTATTCATGCCAACGATTCTTTTGTTCGCATGGAAATGAGCCTGTTGTATTTATTATTGTTTGCGAATCTCTTTGTTTTTGGCCCCGGAAAGTACGCCATCGACAGATAAAAAAGGACCGACTAAGAAGTCAATCCTTTTAAATCAATTCAGTTTTAATTTATTTGAAATATTGCACTGCATCTTCAGCAGCTTCAATTACTGGTTTTGTCGATATGGGCTCGCCCACAGCACCTTTCATCCATTCCTGAGGAGTAAGTCGGCCTTGCCTGAATGCTTTGTAAACCTCTGCAGCAAAGTCTTTATCGCTGATGTACTGTCCAAACTGAAATTCTATCAACTGTCCAATCGGATAGGCAGAAAGATAGAGCGGGTTATCTATCATATGAGAATAAACGGCTAAGATAGGTGAGTCTTTTATACCAAAGACAGGGGCATAAAAGGTATTCCATACTTCTTTGGCAATGCTTGTAACAGCTTCTTTAAGTTTTGATTCATCGGTTCCCGGATTGTCGTAAAGCCACTTCCACATCCTGATATCTACCAGCGAAACGCCCATGATTTCGTAATTCGACCACAACTGATCCAAAGCGGCCAGATGCGCAGCTTCCAGATTACTAACCTCCTTGTCGAGCAATTCCAGGTCTCTGGCCTGAAAAGCAAAGGCAAGTGCCTCGGTGAAGGAGGTGTTCGGAACGCCATTCAGCATATAATAATCCACATCGTACAAGGTGATGGTTTGTTCCACATTATGACCAAATTCATGGATGGCAATATTGTAACCTTTATAATCCATTCCATCAGCTCCAATCCGTGTGCGCAAGCGGGCTTTGTCGCCTTTCATGGCGGCACCCCAGGCATGTCCGGCACCTCTCGAGGGATCAACAATTACTCTGGAAGCCAGCGAATATGCAGAGTCTGTATTGAATCCCAGCTTGATCAAAATGTTTGGCAAATCGGCTTCAAAGCTGGTTTTGTCGGGATATTTAGCTTTTAAAATAGCATCAATTTTATTGATATCTAATGAGGACCGTGTTTTGAAACCGTCGTACCAGATATCCCAGGGCTGAAGTTTTCTGCCCATTCTTTTTTCAATGATCTTTGCAACGTCTTTTAATATGGGATCGCTCAACAAACTGACAAATAACTTTTCTGCATCATTAACCGGAATCTCCATGGATTCATCGAACTGTCGTTGAATATACGATGGTGCGTTTGGCGAGTAAGCATCAATTTCGCGAAGAGCTTCATGTAAATTCAGCAGATGACGATATCGTGTATTGGGTTCGAAAGTGTAGCGGTAGGTAGTGCCTTCTTTCGTTATCATATTGCTAAAAGGATTCCACAAATATTCATCATTGTTGATCACCTGTAAAGGAATTTCCTGGTTGATAATTCGTTCCATCACAGCATAGATCATGGCTTGTTTTTCGAGGCCATCCTTGCTCCCGTAATGTGTTTTTAGCTCATCGCGCAGGCCCCAATGAGTGATCAGTTTCAAATCATTGGGAAATAGTTGCTGACCTTTATTATCTCTAAGGTTTCCCATAAATATGTTATAATCAGAAATATAGGAATCAGCATCTGTTGAAAGTTGCGCATAATTTTGTAGCAGAGTGGCCGGAATTCGTGCCGTGAAAACATCACCCATACGCGCATAAGCCCAGTCCAGTCTGCTCCAGCTGGGTGCCAGCTTAGTCTTTTCTTTCAGTGTAAAATTTGGAAAGTTCAACTGGACGATAAAGGCAATTTTATTCTTAAAAAAATCGGATGTGAGGTGTGCCCCCGGGCTATACCCTCCAAAAAGCCTGTCAACCTCCAGAATTTCACCTTCGTCAACATGCAATGGAATTTTAAGCCCGACATTCATCTTGTTAAAACTTCCCCAAAGTAGTTCAAAATTATCCTGGATGCGTAAAAACAATTGTTCGCGCTCGCTGGCATTCTTTGCATTGTAAGTAACACAAAGATTTCTGAAGTCTTCAAAACTTCCATCTTCTATGGTCCATAACCGGGCAGCCTGATAAACACTTTTTTCGATGCGTTCCCATTGATCAGCTTCAGATTGCTGCTTTAATTCGTTGATCACTAACTGAATGTTTTCCTTTCCAAAGTCAGTATTCTTAGTTGATGCTGTTGCTTTCATGTGATTCATCTGTAATACTAATAGTACTGTGAATGAAATGATTAGAAATTTTTTCATGCGATTTATTTATTTTATATTTTAGGATTCTCGAAATAGTTTCATGCTTAAAATTCCGCCCAAATAAGCAAAAGGCAGGTAAATACTCAGGCTGATAAGGATAAACCAGAGCGGATGAGGCAGGCTAAACACCTGGATAATTATGCCGATCAGTAAGGCAAAACCTGTTACAAAAGCAAGCATTTTATGCGGAGAAATGGTAACCGTTAGAAATCCCGCCCCAAACGAACCGGCGAGATAGGCAAACATTAGAAAAATGAAGTGTTTGAATGGAACAGCATCAATCCATTCCTGTGCATCTGGGAATCCATCATTTTTAGCAATGATCTCTGCCTGAAAAGGGAGAAAATACTGACGTAGAAACTCCAACATTTCAATAATCAGGAATCCCGCAAGAATACCGACAAGTACAGCAATTATTTTTCGTGGCATTGTATCAAGGTGTAAAGCAAAGGTAATTGAATTTTGAAAATCTTTTCAGACTAATTTCCTATTATCCTTCTCCTTGTCGGGTAGGTTGGGAATAATCAACTCCTGGTGAAAATGCAGAAATCATTTTACATTGAAATTCAGCACTTTTTCATTAGCCAGAAAGAGTTCGAAATGGTCGTTAATTTTCGCAGGGCCAACGCCTTCGGGTGTTCCGGTGAAGATGAGGTCGCCACTTCGCAAGGTCACAAACTGTGAAACATAGGCAATGATCCGATCGAAACTAAAGATCATATTTTTGCTGTTGCCCTGCTGCCGCCATTCATCATTGATTTTAAGTCCAAAGGGAATAGCAGGTTTATCCTTAAAAATATTTAATGGGATAAACTTTCCAATGGGTGCCGAAAAATCAAAAGCTTTGGCAATTTCCCAGGGCAGGCCTTTTTTTTTGCAATCTGCTTGTAGATCGCGTGCCGTAAAGTCGATCCCTACCGTGATTTCATCATAATATTTATAGGCAAACTTCTCGGCAATATGCTTGCCGTTTTTATTGATTCTGATCACGAGTTCGGCTTCGTAGTGAATTTCATTTGAAAATTCCGGATAGAAAAACGGATTGTGTGGTGGCAGCAAAGCCGTGTCAGGTTTCATGAAAAAGACCGGTTTTTGCGGGACAGGATTATTCAGCTCGTTGGCGTGAGCTATATAGTTTCGGCCTATACAAATGATTTTCATGGATTTAAGCTTTACATTTTAACATTTTTCCCAAACATTCGCAGCTTGATTGTGGTAATCAGTTTTTTGGTGTAAAGCGGAAACGAGCCTTTCATCATCCAGTCGTAATAGGATGGCTCCTGCTGAAAAACTTCTTCCACCGTTCGCCCTTTATGCTTCCCAAAATTAAAGATTTCCCTGTTTTCAGGATCATAAATTATTTGTCCGGCAAGGTCAGCATTGCGGTGATGTTGCGAAAAATGATGTAGAACCTGCATATCATTTACCACAGCTTTGCTTTTGTTGCCCATATTATCTTCATAATCCTGATCCTCATACTTGTCGATCATTGCTTTCAACACATCGTAGGTTGCAATGGTATCCGCCTCGGCAGAATGGGCGTTTTCGAGTTCGCGGCCACAAAAGAAACGCACAGCACCTTTCAGGGTTCGTGGTTCCATCTTCATGAAGATGTTTTGAACATCGATTAGATTTCTGTTTTTCAGATCGAAATCAATGTCGTTTCGCAAAAATTCTTCCACGAGCATGGGAATGTCGAATTTAAGGGCATTGTAACCAGCCAGATCACAATGTTGCAAGAAGTTAGCTATTTCTTTGCCTACCGACTTAAATACAGGTGATTGTTCAATGTCCTGTTGTGTAATTCCATGAAATTGTACCGATGCTTCCGGAATGGGGATGCCAGGATTTATTAGCCAGGTTTTAAGTTCTTCCTTTCCGTCGGGATGAACCTTTAAGATACTTATTTCAATCACCCGATCATCGGTGATGTTTAAGCCGGTTGTTTCCAGATCGAAGAAAGCCAGTGGTTTTTTAAGTTCTAGTTTCATAG
>DJWN01000135.1 GCA_002440975.1 Bacteroidales bacterium UBA6229 | reverse complement strand
AGTGGGATGGGTTCTACGTCCCGTAAAGGCTCAGATTTGTCGAAATGTACAGCTTTTGTAACTGATGTGGGGCTAATTGACTGTCCAATGGCAGATGAAACACTCAGGCCAACGATGAACACCAACAATCCCCAGGTGATAATAATTTTTTTCATTTGGTAGAAATTTGTAATTAATTAATTTACAAGTCATTCAGTTTTACTAATTCCAGAAAGAGCTTTCGTTTTTACAAAAACTTTCAGAATTTAAATAGTTGATCAGGATGCCATTACGACGTGCCTTGTGATTTTATAAAACTAAACTCAATTCATTAAATAAAACAGCAACTATCTTAAAACTGAGGGGCAAAGATAAATAATCTACTCTAATTCAGACAAAATCTCCCTTACAATGTGTCCAAAAGGTTACATCGAAGGGAGATTTCATATTACACCGCGTTGTCGAACTATGCCGTATGGAAGACTTTAGTTAATAACAACTTTAATTTTTTCGCTGCTGCCTGCACCCACACCTTTCACAAAATATAATCCGGGCTCCAAGCCTAATTTTCTTGTGAATTCCACCATGCGCTCATTAGAAGGGACAGTACTTTCATGCACAATCATCCCGAGATTATTGATTATCTGTATTTTATCAAATTTAACTTCCTCCGGAATAATCACCTGGAAGTTGCCATTCGACGGATTGGGATAAACTGATAGCGAAGCCTGTGTTTTTCCTGTTTCAAGTGTTCCCACCGTGCTGCTTACAGCGATGTTATCGATAAACAACGGATGACCGGCAAAGCTGAAAGTTTCAAAACGTACGCGCACCTGATCTGTTCCGGCATAAGGAGTCAGGTCGAGGGTAATACAACGAGCTCCCCAACCTTCCATGCACCAGTCGGATGCCACTTCAGGCCACCAATCTTCGGTTGTAAGCGGATGTGTTGCAAAATTTCCCGAGCCATCTTCGGCATTGGCATAAATCCTGTTCCAGGTAGCTCCACAATCATTAGAAATCGAAACGATTAAAGAATCGCCGGCTTCGGCAAAATATTGAGCATACGCATATTGAAATTCAAGAGAAGGGGTTTGAGTACCTGTCAGATTAAAGGGAGGCGAGATAAGGTAATCACGCTGGCCGATGGCAAAGTATTCCCTAAAATTGATTCCGACAGCATGACTTCCGGGTGTTGTGCCACCGACTTCAAAAATTTCCCAACTAACGTTATCATCAGGATTTTCGACAGTCCATTCATTGGTTTTCAATCCTTCATTTTCAAACTCTTCAATAAAATAGGTGGGCAATCCGCCGGCCAGTACCACATCTTGTTTGGTAAGCATTGAGCTTCCGTTCAGGTTGGCCGAAGTAAGNNCCGTTCACGAAAGTAACTCCATCGGGCGAAAACTCCCAATTCCATGAAACAGGGCTGAAATCCGTTAGGTCGGTAAACTGAACCGACTCACCCAAACAAATTGCTTTTTTGTCAGATTCGAAATCAACAAGAGGTAACACCGTGGAACTCACCTCAATGAACATTTCTTTTGTGATGCTGTCGATGCCGATGGCATTATAGGCCACCAGTTTAACTGAATAGGTTCCTTCGGTGTTGTATTGAATATTTTGAGGATTCTCTTCGCTTGAAGTGGCGGGTGTTCCACCTTCAAAAGTCCAGTTCCAATGTGTGGGGATACCTTGTGTCAGATCGGAGAAATTTACCGTTTCTCCTACCGGGATAAGTGTTTCATCTGCTTCAAAATCGCAAACAGGTTGCGCAGCAAAAGAGACAGACGCAATCTGAGTCCGCCATGCCCAACCTCCGTTGGAATATTCGGTTGTAAACCAAAATGACTGATCATCAGTAGGATCAACCGACATCATAGCATAATCGCCCCAACGATCGACCCCCGACTGCGCTTTGGTGCCGGTATAAATCTCCGCTTCATCGATATCCAGGATACCCAATCCGGCAGGCGCACCCGACGACTGTCCGGCGATGCGGATAGAGGGATAAGTATTGGCACTGCTAACTGAATACCCAACAGCAATATCGCCACCCTGATTCATGGCTACCGAGGCCATCCAACGGTTTTCGCCATCGGAAGGAGCGTAGGTTCCTTGTTGATATATTGACCAACCCGATCCACTGTTTCGGAGTTCATACCAACGAACCCCGGCTTTTCCATTTCCGGCATTCACCGTGTGGTTGGTTAGCATGACCTGATAATCACCAAAATTCCTGTATTGTAACCTGTACATCAGTCGTCCGGCCAGGGTACTCAGGGTTTGACTTGTACCTGGCTGCTGAATATTAATACCATTGGTTGAGAAGGGCTGTGTAGATAGGGTATGAATTTTCTCGATGGTTGAATTGGCGGTGTTTTCCCAATCGACTATAATTTCGTAAACACGCAGTTGATTACTGCCCATATTCACCATAAACGAAGGAGAGCCTTCGGGGGGCATCATTTCTCCATCTGAGTCGGCTGGCAGAAAGCTGCTGTGGTCGGACCAGTTTGTGCCAACAACAAAGAATATCATTTCAGCATCCGGATCTCCGGCCAACATAGCGCTCCTGTCCAGAATACTCAGTCCGCCACCTGAAAAGCCGCCATTGCTGAACAAGTTGGTTGTAAAATAATAGCCATCAGGCCACACGCCGAATTTGGGATAATCAGGCATGGCATCAAATTCAAAAGCGTAACGGTACCAGGCTCCCAACGGGTCGTTGGTTTCGGAAACGGCCACCAGTTCATAAAAAGGACCGGATGGGTAGTTGGGTAAGGAAAACTGAGAAGCAATCCACCTATCGCTGTATTCGTCGTAAAGCACAATGGGGTCGCCGTCGTTGGTGCTCGACCACGGACCGGGAAATCCGTCCCATAGGGTGATGTTATCGGCCGGTCCGTACATCAGGTTGCCTTCTTTGTCCCAAATAGCAAAACCACTGTTTACCATTTGGAAATAGTGATCGTGGCTTACATCGCCATCGGTATCGGGAGGAGCCACGCCGTAGGTGTTGGTTATCCCCGAAAAATTGGCGTTTATTTGAGGTGTTCCGGAAATGCTGCGCTGACTACTCTGCAATACCGGATCAGGTCCTGTGGGCAAAGGCGTGTTTTCAAGCTCGTGGGTGAGATGGAGTTTGTTGGGGATCACCTTGTTCTTCCACTCACGTTTGCGCAGACCCATAGGTATAGGCTCAACTTCATTTAAGGGTTTTGACACATCAAAATGCACAGCTTTTGACACTTTGGCAGGGGATATCTCCTGGGCAACCAGAAGATCAGGCGCTAGAGCAATGGATAAAACTACCACCGCCAACGCTTTTGATAATAATCGAATATTCATGTATTAATTTTTATAGTTGTTATCAAATTGAAATCTCAGATTTTATTTACACCTTATTACATTGGTCGTTTAAAAACAAAATCCTGACAATTATTTTCAGTCTTTTTTTAGCGAAGAAACGCAAACAGTATACAATTGGCTGTTAATTAATTGTTAAAGCGGCAAAACTAAACAAAAATACACTTCAAACATGCCATGGCTTCTTACGTCGACATGTCCCATTGACAATAAAACAATCAAAAAAGATGCATGAGCGCAGATTTCGACTGTTTCAAAAAAAAGATCAATTTTGTAACTTTTACCACTAGCTATCGTCTTCAACCGAAATGTCAAAAGAATTATTTGATACACGAATCATGCCGGTACGCGATAAAATGTACCGTTACGCTTTGTCGATACTTAAATCGCCCGACAATGCGCATGATGTAGTGCAGGAATGTTTAATTAAAATCTGGAAAAAGCGACAAATGATTTCAACCATCGACAATCCCGAATCCTGGGCTATGCGCATCACACGCAACCAATGCTACGATTGGGTAAAAGTAAACAGGTACAATTTGTTACAAGTTGAAAAAAGCGATCAGGCCGACATCAATTCTGCCGACCAGGAGTTGTTATTTAAAGACAGAGAGGTATGGCTCAACAAAATTATTGACACCCTACCGGCAAAACATCGGGAAATATTTCACCTGCGTGAAGTTGAGGAACTCGCCTATCAGGAAATTGCAGATATTTTATCTCTCACCCTGGGCGAAGTTAAAATTTCGCTTTTCAGAACAAGAGAAAAAATAAAAGAACTCATCAATAAACTAGACACTTATGGACTCGCGAACTAAATTACTTCTGGAAAAATACTGGCGAGCCGAGACCTCAACAGCAGAAGAAAGACTGCTTAAAGAACAGTTGGGAACAGTTCAGGAAGCATCGGCTGAAGCCAACTATTTTAAAGCCATTGATCGACGGAAACAACAAGTTTCGGAAATTTCGTTCCAGCACCCAGGCAAAAGAATCTACTATTGGTATGTCACCATAGCCGCTTCACTGGTTATCGGGCTACTTGTGGGTACAGGTTTGTGGCAACGGCAGCAATCCTCCTCCGAATATACTGTTCACGATCCTGAAATAGCTCTTGAGCTAACCCGCAATGCCCTCCTCATGGTATCATCAGGGTTAAACGAAGGGAAAGACCTGAGCGCCTATCAGTTAAATCAGATAAATAAACCAAAAGAAATAATTACTAATAAAAGCAATTCAAATATTTATTAAAACTAAAATCACATGAAAAAAGGAATCTTTTTTATCGTACTGGCCTTTTTATCGGCTGGTGTATTCGCTCAGGGCGAAGTCATTACTTCATATTTTAACAAATATGCCGACAACGATGCCTTTACCAAAGTATCAGTAAGCAGCAAGATGTTTTCGATGTTCACCGAAATGGAAGCAGGAACAGAAGCCGAGCAGGAATTTCTGGAAGCAGTAAGCAAGCTAAAAGGCTTAAAAATGGTAATGGCCGACAGCATTGCCGATGCCAAAGCACTGTACAAAAAAGCCACTGCCGATGTGAATAAGGCTGGATATGCTGAGCTGATGACTGTAGCTGATCCCGACCAAAGCATGCTCTTCTCGATAAAGGAAAACAACGGCATCATCGAAGAACTGGTTATGGTAGTCGGAGGTGGAAATAAATTCGTACTTTTGAGCCTTTACGGAGAAATTGACCTCAAAAACATTTCACGCATTGCACGCGACATGAAAGTTCAGGGTCTTGAAGATTTAGGCAGAATGCACCATGACAAAAAGTAAAATGCTCATTTTGTTGTTCCTGATGGGGCTGTTACAGCCCCTTTGGGCACAGCAAGAAATAATAAGCCAATACACCGACAGTGTAAAAACGCGTACTTACTGCCTATATCCCAGTACGTTGCGCATGCTTGACCTCTCCGAAAACCATGAATTTTATGATGTGGTAAACAACATCGAGAAACTGGTCATCTACAGCCTCGATTCCACCGCCGGCGCTGACAAATCTTATTTACAGATGATTAAAGCGTATCAAGAGACCGGTTTTGAAGAATATATGGCCATGTACGGTGGCAGCAACCTGTTTCTACTTTACGGCCTCGAAGAAAGTACCACTGGCACATTTATCGGGGTGTACCAACAGGACAATCAACCACAGGCCTTTTACCTGAAAGGAGCCATAGGATGGAATAAAATTCCTGAATTATTTGAAAAGTTTCAGGAAGGCGACCTGCTCAATATCTTTCAACTAAACAATAATAAACGTGGCCAGAACCCTCACCATCAATAACCTGACAAAGAAGTTTGGGCGCATTACAGCTGTTAATAACCTGTCGCTCTCAATAGAGCAGGGTCAGATTTTTGGTATTTTAGGGCCAAACGGAAGCGGAAAAACCACGACATTGGGCATGATTCTCGATGTTGTTGCCCCCACTAGTGGAGATTATCATTGGTTTTCAAACACATCCAACGAAGAAGCCCGAAAAAAAATTGGAGCTATCCTGGAATCACCCAGTTTTTATCCTTACCTCACTGCCGTTCAAAACCTGAAGATTACTGCCCATATAAAAAAATGTGACCCTGCGCCCATCGATGAAGTGTTGAAACAGGTAAACCTGTATGAGCGCAGGAACGATAAATTTAAAACCTATAGTCTGGGCATGAAACAGCGCCTGAGCATCGCAGCGGCTCTGCTCTCTAATCCTCCGGTTCTGATTCTGGATGAGCCAACCAACGGCCTTGACCCGGAAGGCATTGCCGAAGTGAGAGACCTTATTGTAAATGTGGCCAGACAAGGTAAAACCATCATCATGGCCAGTCATTTGCTCGATGAAGTACAAAAAGTATGTACCCATTTTTGTGTGTTGCGGCACGGGAAAAAAATTCACGAAGGAAAAGTTAAAGACACCCTCGAAGAATTGAATAAAGTAGAAGTTTCAGCTGATTACGACCATGAGCATCTTAAAAACCTCATGTATGATTTCCCCGGAACAGAAGCATTAGAAACCGTTGACAACAGCTTGCTAATTACCCTCAAGCCCGGCTTTACTGCCTCCGAAATAAACAGCCACTGTTTCGCCGAAGGAGTCGTGCTCAAACGGCTCATTACCCATACGAATACCCTTGAAAAAGAATTCCTTAAAATCCTGAAAGACCATGATTGACGCAATAAAACTCGAGTGGCTAAAAATTAAAAATTACCGCGTATTCTGGATTTTATTGGGCATGTACCTTTTTGCCTTAACCGTAATAGCTTCAGGGGGAGTGTTTTTTCTTGAATGGCTAAAAAGCCAGGGGGCAGATTTTAACGGTATCGATCCTACTATTGTGCCCATTTACGATTTTCCGGATATCTGGCAAAACATGACTTATCTGGGGAGTTATGCCAAAATATTTTTAGCCTTCATTGTTATTATTTCTGTAAACAACGACGTGACCTACAACACGCTCAGGCAAAACATCATCGATGGAATCAGTAAAAAAAGCTATCTGCTCAGTAAACTGATGTTTATTGCTTTACTGGCCTCGATAAGTACCTTGTTTCTGTTTATCAATGGTTTAATCACTGGAAGTATTTACTCCCATGTATGGGAATCAAGGTTTATTTTTGATGAACTGGAGTTTTTATTTGCTTACTTTCTGGATATCGTAGTTTACTGTTCATTAGCCTTTTTGTTGGCGCTGGTGATTAAAAAAGCCGGTTTTGTAATCGTTTTGTTGTTTCTTTACTCGATGATGTTTGAACCCATTCTGAGTGCCATATTAACCAATGCGCCTTATTTTCGCGATACCTTCTGGAGTGAGCTGGTAGCCTTTTTCCCGGTACAATCGCTTAATAACCTGATCACAGTACCTTTTGGCAGATATGTTTTTATGGAGATTCAGGACTACATCCCTTTCAAAACGCTAGCCATAGCTCTGGGCTTGCTGGTTATTTATTTGTGGTCGGTTATCTCAATTCTCAAACGACGCGACCTCAAATAACCTGCCTGAAAACCTCTTGGTTGTAACAGTTTTTTATTTGTACTTTTGCTTCAACTCACCAAGTGGCTCAGGGTGAGACATGAAAGGAATCTTCACATCAAAAAGTGCGTTAGCCCCATTAACTATTTGCATAACTATGAATGCTGGCAATAAAAAACACAAAATCAACCGATTGCAACCAGGAGGGGATGGATATTTCCGGCTGAAATCAACTCTCCGAATCCTTGAAAACGAACAAAACTGGGTTGGTCTTAAAAAGTCAGCTGAGGATATGATCACCCTTTATCCTGCTGCTGAAATTGGATGGTATACCTTAGGTTTGGCCCTTATTAAACTCAAATACAACGAAGAAGCCCTGATACAACTTGAAAAAGCCTTGTACCTGAACCCTGACATGGCTTCCGCTAACGTCCAAATGGGGATTGCGTACTACAACCTGAAAAATTTCAATAAAGCGGTTTATCACTTTCAGACAGCTATTGCAAAAGGACTGGATAGCCATGTTCTTTATTATAATCTGGGCAATGCCTGCCTCAGGCTAAACCTGCGTCAGGCCGCTATTGAAGCTTACACTACGAGCTTGCGTAAGTGCGAAAATTACCACAAAGCGGCCTATGCCTTGTTTAATTTGTACTTTAAAAACGCACAATATACCGAAGCTTTATCCTTTTTAAAACCTATTATAGACCCAAATAAACTGCCCAACTATTTACTTGCCCAGGCGAAATTATTCTACCAAAACAATCCTGATGTCAGCCGCTATCATCTGCTTGAAGCACACCGGCTTTTAAGCTGCGCCATCAGCATGGATGCAGCCTATGGACAGGCTTATTACGAGCGAGCGTATGTAAACAGCAAGCTTGACGACATGGTGGGTTTTCATCGTGATCGAAATACAGCCTTTGTATTAACCCCCGAACTTCGGGCAATACATGCCACGGAAACTTATAGATAGGAATAAAAACCAGCAATAACTTAATTTTAATCACCATGAATCAACACCACGCCCTTCCTCAGTTACCTTCGCTTTTTTTGGTGGGTGGCACAGGCAGATTTGTAGGTAAGACGACTTTTGCCGAACTGCTTATCGAACATTTCTCAAAAGATTTTACAATCATAGCGGTCAAAATATCCAACATCAAACCCGGCGACCAGGCTGTTCACGGGTGGCATGGTGATGC
>DJWN01000066.1 GCA_002440975.1 Bacteroidales bacterium UBA6229 | reverse complement strand
ATGTCGGCGATGGTATATTTATGGCTTACAGGCATAAGCATTTTTCGTTCGCTTTCAAACGGCGTGTGCAAACTAACGGCAAGATGGCAAGTACTGTTAAGAATAAAATGGCGCATGGCCGGGATAATGCCAATGGTGCTCACCGTAATTTTTTTTGGACTCCAGCCCATTCCCCAATCTGAGGTAAGAATTTCAAGGCTTGTCATCACGGCTTCAGGGTTGTCCAATGGTTCGCCCATTCCCATATAAACCAGGTTTGTAAGTTGTTCTCTTTCGGGGAGACTGATAATCTGGTTAATGATTTCGCCTACAGAGAGGTTGGCCTGCAAACCTTGTTTTCCGGTCATACAAAACAGACATCGCATTTTGCAACCTACTTGAGAAGATACGCAGAGTGTGGTGCGCTTTTGTTCTGGAATAAAAGCAGCTTCCACCGATCCCTTTTCACCCACCGGATAAAGGTACTTTTTTGTACCGTCAACTGACGACTGCACGGTAGTCGGGTTAACGCGACCAACAGTAAACAAATCAGCCAATTGTTGGCGGGCTTTTTTCGACAGATTGGACATCTCATCGATTGACCCGGCTTTTTTTTGATAAAGCCATTCAGCTATCTGACGGGCAGTATAGGCCGGAAATCCCAGTTCATTTGTAATTTCCTGTAGTTGCGATAAGGTTTTCCCGAGTAAAGGTTCATGCATGATTTGCGACTAAAAACGTAAAATTAAGGAGGCAAAATTAACAAATTAGTCGCTGGTCATTAGGATGCTGCTTTTTTGAACTGAGGAAAGCAGGCAAAGACAAGTCCTCCGGGTTCTAGTTTTGGCGACTGATTGCTTTCAGGAAATCCTCCTTTCGCCTCCGCGACACTTCTACCTCATGGCCATTGTCCATAACCACGCTACCCCCTTCGCCTTTATTGTATTTCTGAAGAAAATTGAGGTTGATAATATGTGAGTGGTGAACCCTGAAAAACCCCATACCTTCGAGCCATTCCTCAAAGATTTTAAGTTGTTTAGATACAAAAACCGTTTCGCCGGAGATCAGAAAAATCTTCGCGTAATTTCCATCGGCTTCAATACGGAGGATATCAGCAATTTTAACCATATAAACACCTTGTTGAGTTGGGAGCGCCAACTTTTTCAGACCATCGTATCTGTTAGTTTGAAGGACTTCTTTTTTTGTTTTAAGTTCATCGGATGTGGTTTCTGACATGGCTTTCAGAATGGATTTTTTCAGCAAGAGCGGATCTACGGGTTTCAAGAGATAATCGATGGCGCTAACCTGAAAAGCTTTTACGGCATACTGGTTATAGGCGGTGACAAAAATGACGCCGGGCACAGGATCTGTAAGGCCATCGAGTATTTCAAAACCATTACCATCGGGCAGGTCGACATCCAGGAAAATAAGATCAGGCTTCCGAGAATTAATTTCAATGATGGCCTGTGAAACCAGAGAGGCACTTCCGACAATGCTTGCTTCGGGCACATACTTTGTTAAAAAGTTAACCAGCGTTTTTTTGCTATGTTCCTCGTCTTCAACAATAAATACTGTCATGGCTTAAGTTTTCAGGGATTGAATGATCAAAAATAGCGAAAAGGGATGAATAATTCCACACGCGTACCAACAGGGATTCCGTTTTTACTTTTCAAATCGAAGATTGACAATACATTTTTCCCGGGGTTATCCGGGTTAAGGGCTAAGAGCCGTTTTCGGGTCAGTTCAACCCCCTTGGAAAGGTGTCCGGATTTTTCGACTTTCATATCGGTTGCATTTCGACGCCCCACTCCATCATCTTCAATATAGCAAAGTAAAAAGCCTTTTATTTGTTTGAAACCAATCTCTAAACGTCCCTTTTCTGCTTTTGGACGCAGGCCGTGTTTGATGGCATTTTCGATAAAGGGCTGCAAAAGCATGGGAGGAATTTGAATTTCTTCTGACTCTACCTGTTCATCGATGATGATGTTGTAGACAAAATGGTCGTTCAGCCTCAGTTTTTCTAATTCAAGGTTAAGCTCAATGGCTTGGATTTCATCGTTGAAATCGACCCATTTTTTTGAGGAGCTGTCGAGGTAATAGCGCATCAGACGTGCAAACTTCGACAGAAACATTTCAGCTTCGAAGGAGTTGTTTTCAGAGATAAAAGATTGAATAGAGTTGAGTGCATTAAAAATGAAATGTGGATTCATTTGAAGCTGGAGCAGATCACGCTCGGTGGTAAGGTTCTGCTGGATAAGGTCGGCTTTTTCTTTTTCACGCCTTATTTTTTCACGGTTAATAAAGATCAGCAACAAGGCCAAAACCAGCACTGAACCAATTACAATAAACAGCTTTATTTTTCTCTCCTGTCTCAAAATTTCCAGCTGTTGGTCAATGATTTTCTCCTGGCTTGAAATTTGGTTTTCCTTTAATTCGAAATTGAATTTAGCTTCAAGAGCCAACACCTGCTTCTGGGCCTCCTGATTAAACACGCTGTCGTTGAGTTCGCTGTAAATGAGCAGGTATTCGAGCGCCTTTTCGTAATTATTTAATTTTTGATACGCCTGCCACAGACCAGTAGCGGCATCTTTTTGTTTAATAACCGACTTTGACTCCTGAGCCAGTTGTAAGGCTGTTTTAAAATGAGTTTCAGCATTTTTAAAATCGTTTTGATTAAACCAGTAATCACCTAGGTTGAGGTGAGCCATATATAACTCACGCCAGATATCGCGTTTTTCGGCAATTGAGAGGGCTTTGGTAAGCCAGATAAAGGCCTTATTGTTCTCATTGGTTTTGAGGTAGTATTTTCCCAAATAATTTGCGGTAAGCGCCAAAAAATCCGGCTTTTGATTCCGCTCTGCAATTTCTCTGGCTAACTGATAGTGTATTTTCGCCGAATCTGCCAAACCCAGATTTTCTTCAGCCAAAGCCAGATTTATCAAGGCATTAATGTTCCCTTCAGGGTCGTTTAACTTGCTCTGTATTGATAGGGCCGCCTTGTATTGGCCGGCAGCTTTTTCGTAGTCATTCATCTGGGTATAAATATTGCCAATATTCAATTTTGTAACCGCTTCAAGGTAATCGAGTTGATGATCATGTGCAAGATTATAAGCTTCGGTAAGCTGAAAAATGGATTGGTCGCTTTCTCCAAGATGATAAAACAGGTTTCCAAGGTTATTGCGGTTATTGATTTCGCTGCGCACATCGCCATTAACTATGGCAGCATGAATAGCTTTCTCATAAAAAAGAACGGCTTCGGTTACATTTCCGGTTTCGGCATAGGCCTTAGCCATTCCTCCCAAAAGAGAAGTAAACTCCTGTTCAGGAAAAACCAATTCTGCAATTCCCATTGCCTGGTTGTAGTATTCAAGCGACTTGTTTGGTTCATTTTTATCCTGATATAAATTCCCAATATTATTCAAACTGCCAATAATGCCATAGGCATCGTTCAACGTCTCACGCAGTTTTAAGCTTCTTTTGTGGTAAACTATTGCAGTATCGAAACTACTTCGATCGCTGTATATCAGGGCGATGTTATTGATGACATTAGCCTGCTCCTTTTCGTTTTTCATGTCTTCGAAAACAGCGAGTGCAGTTTGGTAATGAGCGAGTGCGGACACATATTTTTTTCTAAAATAGTCAGTGATACCAAGGTATTTGTTAGCCAACCCCATTTCTTCATACTGTTCTAATTTAGAGGCAATCAACAAAGCTTTTCGTGAATACTCATCAGCCATGTCGAGTTGTGAAGTATAGTTTGCTTTTGCCAACGACAACAGGGCAGCTGCCTTCTCCTTTTCAGGCAGGTATTCAATAGAATCGGGATTAATATGAGCGAAAGCATTGATGACAGTCCAATTTAAAACAAGCAAAAGCACAATCTGTTTCATACAATAATTTTATGCAACAAAAATAAGCCAATAAAATCAAACTTCAAAATTGTAAGTAATTGTATTATAGGTATTTTATGTGTTTTAAGATGATTTTTCAACCGATGATTTACATAATACAGCCACTTATACAATAAGACATGCCAATGGTACATTGATGGCATGAACGTGTGTGGGAGGCTAAATATCCCTTTCACCAATACGAAAACAAGGAGCACAAGCGAATTCCGGGGGAGGTAAAAACAGCAAAGCCCGTTATATCGCTACAACGGGCTGCTTACCAAACATCCTACCTTTTGGTTATTTTATTTATTCTACAG
>DJWN01000088.1 GCA_002440975.1 Bacteroidales bacterium UBA6229 | reverse complement strand
ATTGGACTTAAAGCATATTCTAAATAGTAAAAGCGATATTTAAAATTAGTGCTTGTTGAGTTTCTGTTGCTATAGCGTAGCCCTTGTTTCAAATCCAGATTCTTATGCAATCCAAACCGATAATCAAATCCTGCAGCAAAACCAAAAGCGGGGTTAAGATCGTCAAGACCTTGTGAACCTGCTGATTGAACCTGATAAGTGATAATTCTGGAATATTGTACCCCTCCGGAAAATGCGAGTCCCTTTTGAGCGGTAGCGATTTTACTACATAAAAAAGAGAACGCCATCACTAACAACATTCTCACTACTAAGTTTTTGGTCATTGAATTTAGTTTTAGGATAAAATGACTCCAAACTTAAAAAAATGACCAGCAACAAGGCTGATCATTTTTTCTCATAAAATTGGTTTTGGGCAATACAGCCATTTATTAGTGTTGGTCAAAGTTTTTGCGCATATACTGCATTCGCTCGAAGGCTGCTGAGTTCTCGGCCTTTTTATTCACAAGCCCTCTAAAATCATCAATCTTCTTGAAATGATTCTTTTTCATCCAGTCCTCAATACCGCTTATGATTTCACTAATATATGGAATTCCGTTTTGATAGAGTGTTGTACAGATTTGTGTAACTGTGGCACCTGCCAGCAATTGCTTCACAACGCCAATTGAATAATGAATTCCAGTGGAAGCAGCCAGGTCGCAATTGATACCATCGGCACTCAACAAGGCAATCCACCGCATTGGGATTGATTTTTCATCAGGGCTTGAAAATACATTGTCAGTCACCACTTTCATGCTGGCGATATCCACATCCGGATTATAGAAACGGTTAAAAAGCACCAGGCCGTCAGCACCAGCATCAGCCAAACGATTGGCCATCGCAAAGATATTGGTAAAATAGCGTCCCATCTTAATTGATACTGGAATGTTTACCTGTTCTTTTACAGCATTCAGGATTTCTACATACATATCCTCGATTTGCTGACTGCTGATCTTTTTGTAGAAAGGAAAAATGGCGACATTCAGTTCAATAGCATCAGCACCAGCCTCTTCGATCTTCTTTGCAAAAACAGGCCATTCCACCGGACTAACGCAATTGATGCTGGCAATAATGGGAATATCCACTGCCGCTTTAGCATCACGAATTAACTTGAGGTACTCATTCACACCTCTTCCTTTTGATATTTCTATCACATAGTCAGAAGCTTCGGGATACCAAAAATACATCTCGTTGCGCTTAAGGCCTGCTTCAGTTTTGGCAATGATCTGCTCCTCAAAAAGCGATTTGAGCACCACCGCACCAGCCCCTGCCTCGGCACAGGCCTTGATATTTGGTAAGGTACCGGTTAGTTTGGAACTACTTACTACAATTGGATTCTTTAAAGTTAATCCAAGATATTTCGTACTTAAATCCATAAGAATTGGTTTTAATTAGTTATTCAATTTTTTTATCAGATGTTGCTGAAAAAATTCCAAAGCAGCCTCCAGATTAGTTTTTGCTTCTTCGCTCAATTTCTCTTCAAACTCCCAATGGTAGCCTTTCAAATGTAAAAGCCAGGTATCGGGCGTTTTCGAAAAAAGTTTCTGACACAAATCTAATACAAAAGACGGAGATACGGCATGCATGGTAAATTCTACTTTTGCATCCGAGGGTTCTACTTTAGTGAAGCTGAATTGCTCGATAGGTTCTATGCTTGCATCAACAAAATAAACCAGATCATACGCTGCAATCTGCTCGGCATCTTCAATATTTAACTGGTAATTGGTATCGAGCGTAATATTTTTAAAGGCACTGTTTTCGACCCATTGCTCCATCCTATCGATGAATGCGGCTCCCAGGCCATCGTCCTGACGGCCCGGGTTGCCGTATCCAAAAATTAATATAGATGGTTTTTGGTTCATCAATGCGAGCGCTTACGATCCAGTATTTGATCATCTGGCCCCACAAAGGTAAGCTCTAACGGCATTTTTCCGAGGGCGTGTGTGGCACAACTCAAACAGGGATCATAAGCCCGGATGGCAACCTCCACGGCATTCATCATTCCTTCCGTGATCACCTCTTTTCCGGTCATCACCGATTTGGCAACGTTATTCACAGCCTTATTCATCGGCTCATTGTTGTTTGTTGTTGAAACGATGAGGTTTGCCATTTCTATCTGGTCATTGTCGTTGATCCGGTAATGGTGGAAAAGTGTTCCGCGCGGTGCTTCGATCAATCCAACGCCTTCTTTGCGTTTTTCACCTTTGATCACCAGATCATCCCCAAGCAGATCGGGATCGTTGAGCAATTCGCGAATCATCTCAGCAGCATGAAGTGTTTCGATCAACCGGGCATAATGCATATGCAGACAATGGTTGTTCGGCTTGCCATTGGTGAGGGCTTTATAGGCTTCAAACTCTTTTTGAGCCAGAGGTGTGGGGATAAAATCAGCGGTATTCAAACGTGCCAGCGGCCCAACGCGATACCAGCCTTTTTCCTTACCAAATTCTTTCAGGTAAGGAAACTTCATATAACTCCAGCTGCGTACCTCTTCTTCGATGTACTTGTCATAATCCTGATAATCAACATCATGCAAGATTTTCTTTCCATCAGCATCTACTGCCCTAAGCACCCCATGATAAATATCCAGGGCACCGTCTTTGCGAACCAAACTCAGGTGATTGCTGGGGAAATAAGAGAAGTTATCTACAAAATCCTTATTAGCAAAATAGTATTTCTTAAAGAAATCCAAGGCTTCTTCGGCCCAGCTTACCATTTTGTCGGCATTGAGCGGATCAGCACCTTTCAAAAACTCATCACGTTCTTCGATACTCAGGTTTTTGTTGATACCACCAGGGATAGCACCCGTACCGTGAATCTTTTTACCTGCAGTGGCCCTGATAATTTCCTGACCAAATTTACGCATCATCACACCCTGCACTGCCAGTTCGGGGTTGGTAAGTGCAATACCAATGATATTGCGAGTGGCCGGATCGCCATCAACGCCAAACAGAAAGTCGGGTGCACTCAGGTGAAAGAAATGCAGGGCATGAGATTGGAAAAACTGGCCGTAATGCATCAGGCGGCGCATTTTTTCGCCCGTTGGCGTAAGGCCATCTCCGGTGCCGGCACCCACGATCACATCAAGGGCTTTGGCAGCAGCCAGATGGTGACTTACCGGACAAATACCACACAGGCGTTGTACCAGCACAGGAGCCTCCCAATAGGGCCGTCCCTGAACAAAACGTTCAAATCCGCGAAATTCAACAATATGCAAGCGACTTTGCTGGATATTACCCTGTGCATCCATGTGGATAGTAACTTTTCCGTGGCCTTCCACACGGGTTACAGGTTCTATGGTTATTTTCTTTGACATAATTCAGTAGTTTTAGCTTAATCAAATTTTACAACTTCATAGGGCAATTTCATCGGATCGCCTGTTACCAATGCCACCAGGGCATCCCAGATCAGATCGGCGCGTGGTGGGCAGCCCGGCAGGAAGTAGTCTATTTTTACAATTTCGTGACATGGATATACCTTGTCCAGTAACATCGGAAGCTCATCATCATTCGGCATAATGCCATCCTTGTTGAGCTGTACAGTGGGTCCGCCGATGTATGCCTCGTGCAGACATTCCTCAACCGGAATGCCATTGCGTAAGGCTGGCAGGCCTCCCATTATGGCACATTCGCCTACAGAGACCAATATTTTGCAATGCTTACGAAAAGATTTTAACACCTCTACATTTTCGCTGTTGCATACCCCCCCTTCTATCAAGCCGATATCAACAGCTTTGGTAAAAGTTTTGATGTCATCCACAGGAGATTTGTTAAACTCAACCAGTTCAATCAGTGTTAATATCCGTTCATCTATATCCAGTAATGACATATGGCAGCCAAAACAGCCGGCCAATGATGTTGTTGCTACTACAGGTTTGCTCATAGTTTTTTCCTCCCGTTTATTAGAGTTTAATATCGCTTCCAATGGGTTCCTTATCATATTTGCGTTTTCCGATGGGGGTATCAAATCCTTTTTCTTTCACAAGGATTGAACCTACCGGACAGTTTTCCATCGCCAGATGTGCTGTGGCACTGTTGATGGTTTTTCCCATTTCTTCGTCCAGAACCACTTCGAGCTTATGGCCCCTGTTTCTGAACACAAAATACGAACGTCCGGTCTCATCTTTGATAGTCTTGATGCAGCGTTTACAAAAGATACAACGGTTCTGATCCTTGATGATCCTTGGTGAGCTGGCATCCACGGGTTTCATCGGAAACTCGTACGGATAACGTGGCACCATCATCTGATAGCGATAGGCCAGTGCCTGCAATTCGCAATTACCGCTTTTTTCGCAGGCCGGGCAAAAATGATTGCCACTCACGAACAACAGCTCGATGATGGATTTGCGTAAATCCTGTATGTCAGTCGAATTCGACTCTATCTCCATTCCATCTGCTACGGGAGTGGTGCAAGATGTCATCAAACGGCCATTGATTCTTACCGAACAAATGCGACAGGCACCTTTTGGTTTTACGCCTTTCATATTACAAAGTGTAGGAATATAAATGCCATTGTCGGCAGCAGCGTCAACGATAAATTTGCCTGCTTCGGCCATACATTCCTTGCCATCTATTTTAAACTTTATCAGATTACTCATGATATTCAGATTTTTCTAGTTTGTGACTAATGGTGATTAAAAACCGGCACGCGGCCAACATAGCTGCAGGATGCCTGCACTGATTTTTCGAGATCAAATCCTTCATCGAAATCTTTGTCTTTCTGCAACAGAGCTTCGTACAGAGGCCTGAAATTTTTAAGACTGCTGATTATCGGGTTGGCAGCCGTTTGGCCTAAGCCGCAGCGACTGGCATTGAGCACCCTGCCCCATTCCTTAAGGTCTTTCAAGTCGTTGGCCACCCCTTTTCCGGCGAGAATCTTCTTCAGTTTATTATTCATCACCTGGGTCATATTACGGCATGTGCTGCATGAGCCACATGATTCGTCAATGAAAAATTCCATGAAATTAACCACCACATCGCGAAGCAGATTCCGCTGTTTGCCAAAGATAATCATGGAGCCACCCGTCGAAAGGTCAGAATAACCCAGGGTACGATGAAACTCGTCCGGCCCAATCAGGGTTCCCGATGGTCCGCCTACCTGAACAGCTTGCACATCGTAGGCTCCAACCATATCGAGCATGTCTTCCACATTGAATCCCCAGTTCACTTCGTAAACACCAGGGAACATGCAATCGCCCGAGATACTTAAGATTTTTGTTCCTGTGGAATCATCTGTACCGAACTGCGTAAACCATTCACCACCATTTTGCACAATGCGAACAGCCGTTGCAAAAGTCTCTACATTATTGATGATTGTGGGATAGCCCAGATATCCTCTCTCAACCGGGAATGGAGGTTTATCGCGTGGTTCGCCTCGTTTGCCTTCGAGCGATTCGAGCAGGGCCGATTCTTCGCCACAGACATAAGCACCTGCACCAAACTGAATCCGAATATCAAAATTAAATCCTTCGATTCCGCTGATGTTGGTTCCTAACAGGCCTTCTTTCCGCATTTTGTGGAGCACCTCTTCCAGATAGTCCTTCATATAACGGTATTCGTACCTGATATATAAGATTCCCTCTTCGCCGCCAATGGCATAACCCGCCAGTGCCATTCCTTCAAAAACCAGCTCAGGCTTTTCGGTGAGAATCACACGATCTTTGAAAGTGCCCGGCTCGCCTTCATCTGCATTACAAACCACATAATGCTTATCACCTTTGGCGCGACGGCAAAATTCCCATTTTAAACCGGTGGGGAATCCAGCTCCTCCTCTACCCCTGATAGCAGAATGCTTGATCTCGCCTATCACTCCTTCGGGCGAAAGGGTGGGAAGCTTTTCCCTAAGCACTGTCCCAAAATGGTAATCATCAGAAAGGATCATCCCCTTACGGCGGATATTGCTGGAAACCATCGAACGCAAACTTGGCAGGTAATTTTTGCCATCGCCAAAGCTTTCTTTCCTCAGTTCTTCAATTGGCTTGTCTTCTTTCATCATTTTCACAAGCTCCCGCACCCGATAAGGCGTAAGGCGTGTGAACACCATATTATTGATGATGGCAGCGGGCTCCTGGTCGTTCATCCCGATACAGGCCGTATCAAACAAACCAATCTTCCCGTCGGAGGTTACTTCACCAAATCTGACTCCTGCCGATTTCTCGAAGGCTTCTTTAATAGCCTCACGACCAAACATATAAGCTACCGGACTATTGTTGAGGTAAACCGCATACTTGCCTCGTGGTTTGGTGCTGAAAAAATGATAAAAACTGAGGGTTTGTTCCACATCAGCCTGCGACATCTCCAACAGTTGCGAAAGTGTAGCTATGGCATCCCTGCTGATATAACCCTCACTTTCCTGAATGTCAATAAGCATGTCCATCAATCGGTTTCGATTGGTGTTGTACTTCTCAACTATTTGCTTAACGGTGTTTTCCATGAAGTGATATTTTGTGGTTTATGGTTTAGATACAACGAATTATTAATTGTTGTTAATTATTTCACAACAAAAGTAATATCTTTTGAACAGCGCACAACACAAAGCAAAAATTTAGAATGGATATAAATTGCAGCAAAAAAACACTCCCAAGCCAGATAGCGAGGGAGCGCAAACCAAAAATCAACGCTTAATTATCGCGTTTTTAATTTAGTAACGACACGTTTTTCGTAAACAAAAAGGTGTTCACCATAATTGGTAAGAGAAAAACCAGAATCTTTGCGTGCTTTAAATTCTTCGTATTTTCCTGTATCCACATTAAAAGCTGCCACATCAGATTTTTCTGTCTTCATAATTACAAGATCCTCAAACCGTTCGAAGAGGCTTGACTTTTTATAATTACCGCTGGTTAACAGTTCTCCGTTGTCGGCATTAAAGGTTGAGACGCCCTTATCTCCAATTACGATCACAATATTTTCTTTGTGAGGCATGATCAGGGCAGCATGCCCCACACCACCTTTGGAAACGGGTACTTCAAACTTATCGGCTCCGGTATTGATATCGAGGTTGTACAAGGATTTCCCGCTCGAAACGATATAATCATCCCCGATTAATATGGCATTGGTAATACCCTTCCTGAATTTTTCCGATTCTCATGCCAGCGTTCCATCCTTAGTGTTAAGTTCTTCAACACCAAAAGGGTTCACCTCTGGGTAGGTTACACCCCATTCTTTTACATAGCTATCGCCCGACCGGTACTCTCTGTAAAACTGTGTTTCGACACGCCCACCGATTTGAAGCGCAATTTTATCACCAATAACTTCCATTCCGGGAATAACGCGTGCTCATTTTATTTCGTAAGAAGTCCAGAGCAATCTGCCGGTTTGCAGGTCATACTTTTTAACGTATTGATTTCTTTTGTTCGACATATCAAGCACATACACATCATCACCAGCAGCAACCGGTTCGGCCACAGCACCATACACACCAAATTTTTTAGTGCCGGGAGGCCCTTTTACCACATCAGCCGTAAAATCGAAGGCAGCTGACCAAAGTGAAGCACCGGTATTATAATCATAAACCTGTATTCCGTTTATTCTCAAAAACACTTTATCATCTACCACACTCAGATCAAAAATAAATTCCTTGGTTAATATCTTTTTCTCGGCACGGCCAATGTAAGTATTCTCCCAAAGAACCTCTCCGTTTGTCATATTGATACGGACGATCTGGTTCTTATATCCCGTTAGAAATGCCATCAGTCCGCCGGGCATAAAATTGACCATAACAAGCGAACGATCATCAGCCTTATATACATATTGCCCTACGGTTCCACTGAATTTGGTAGTATTCCAAACCTCTTCACCAGTGCGCGCCTTGATGAAGACCAGCTGACTCTTAAGGGTAATTGCAAAGCCATCCT
>DJWN01000037.1 GCA_002440975.1 Bacteroidales bacterium UBA6229 | reverse complement strand
CGAATATTATTGATAAGATACTAATAAGAGTTGATATGGGAAACAATTCATACATAAGAAAAATAATCAAGTCAGAATAGTAGCAACATACAGCTAAAACCTAATTTAAAACACAGGCCAGAAAGTGCTAGATTTAAACGAAGTAAAATTGAATGAATAGATGGGTTACTTGAAAGTTAAACACTTTGAAATCAACAATAAAAGCACAGCCAATTCGTAAGGTATAACCGTAAATAATTGACACAACTGATCATGAGTAAGAAAAGACGAGATCATGAATCCCCCTTGGCAATGTCAGAATGGGGGTGGCGTTACCATCATTTAGGAATACCCACAGATAAGCCGGTTAAGGATGAAAAATACCTGCCAAAGCTTAAATTTTATGTTTCAGGATTTGAGACAAGTTCCTATGGCATAGAGTGGATGAGGTTCGATAAGGATAGTCCTGTCAACGACTTGATAAAGAATGTGCCACACATTGCCTTTGAAGTTGACGACCTGGATTTGGAGCTTTCAAGACGAAAATTTAATATTATCACGCCTCCTAGTTCTCCAGGAGAGGGAACAAGAGTTGCCATGATTGAACATAACGGGGTACCTATTGAACTGATCGAATTTGAAAAGGCTAAAGCATAACAATTGAACACATCAATGGGCATAAAACGCTATGGTTGCGCGAGATTGCACGCGTAATTATTTGCTATTTAAGTTGTTTCACAAAATAATTAAAACAATGATACTTGAAACTAAACGACTGATAATCAGACCGATTTCACTTGATGATCAAATTGATATATTTGAATATAGGCGTGATCGTGAGATAAATAAATTTCAAGGTTGGATTCCTGAAACGATTGAGGATGTAAAAACCTTTATTAACGATACTGCGATTCAAATTAATATGCCTTTTACCTGGTTTCAATTTGTAATTGTAGAGAAACAAACTCAATGTGTGATTGGTGATTTGGGAATTCACTTTCTCGACAAAGAGAATAAACAAGTTGAAATAGGGTGTACCGTGAATAAAAATTTTCAGAAAAAAGGTTACGCCACCGAATCGGTTGAAAGAGTAATTGACTATTAATTTAAGGAGCTGCGTAAACATCGGATTATTACATCAATAGACCCAAACAATACGAGCTCAATCCGTTTGGTCGAACGAATCGGCTTCAGAAAAGAAGCACATTTTGTTGAAAGTTTATTTGTAAATGGAAAATATGTTGATGATCTGGTGTACGCTCTGATAGAGAAAGATTGGAAAAAATAGATTTGTGATGATTTTATGTAGTTAATTATTCCGCGAATAGTAGAGGAAAGGAGCACTGCATCTCAGGACAAATTCTGTTGGGAATGGTTGCTTTGATGATGTGAAATTTGTACCTTTACGGTGTAAAAAGTTTAAAAACAATGAAAAAAGGACATACCTACAAGGTGAATATAAACGCAATGGTGTGGGGTTTTATATGTTGGGTGCAAATTGAAAAAATAACACAATGAGAAAATTTACCATTATTTTGATTGCAATTCTTTTATCAGGTAAATTGTTTTCGCAGACTTATTTTCATTTTCCAACTTCGGATGCCTTATGGAATTATAAAATTGCAGGAAGTTTAAGTTATCCATATGAATGGCCGGTAATTGATTCTCTTGGACAGGAAATTACAATAGGAACTAATCAATATATTGAAGTTTATGTTGCTGCACAAAGGGGTTCGAGTGTTGTCGGAGCAATTCGTGAAGATACAGTTCAAAAAAAGATTTACTTTCATAATTTTACGAATGAAATCGTACTTTATGATTTTACATTAGACGTTGGAGATACGATCTATTATTCAACAAATCTCAATTACAATCTGGATTATTACAAAGTTGTAGATTACATTGATTCAACTTTTGTAAGCGGGCAATTCAGAAGAACCTGGTTTCTTACAAATTCATATTTGGGCATGACCGACATCTGGATTGAAGGAATGGGAAGCGTTTACAGATATGGACTTCTTTATCCAAATGACCCTGATATAGTTTTGGATGCATCAAATCCTTATTTTGGTTGTTTTTCGCATGACACAGTGATATATATTGATGATAGTAATTGCACGGGTGCTTGTCCGTGTACAGACTGGTTAGTAAAAGTTGATGAAATAAATGAAATAGATGAAGACATTACTATATTTCCTAATCCAGCGAAAAACACGGTAATCGTTGAATTTTCAAATGATATAGAAGCATACAATTGGCTAGAGCTTTTAGCATGTAACGGAAAATTGATCCGAAAAATTGAAATTATGTCAGATAGAATAGAAATTGATATAAAAGAATTAAATAATGGTATTTATTTTATCAGACTGACGGGTAATGAGAAGACAACTTTAAAAAAAGTAATTAAGAGCTAGAATCTACCCATAACAACACCTAGGCCCAATAGTCTATGAAAGAGATAATTGAAATAGTAGTGCCACGCAGAAAATTTGTAGCTGGTGAAAGTGACAAAGCCCGCAAAACGGCCGCTGGGCATAGCAGCTATCCATTAATGCATTAAATTCTCAACACCATTAAAAATCTAAACACAATACTCTTCTTGCTGATTTTTATTCAGTATGTGAGCGGACAGGAATTAAACACCTCATTTGCCCAAACAGTCGATTTAACCTCGGTTGATGAATTCTTTAAAGTAACTTCAACTTTGCAAAATGGAAAAATAATTTCAGATGAGCAATGGACTGATTTTGACAATTCGACCGGATACAAGAAATATGCAGATTCAAAAAACAAATTTGTAATCAATACGATAAAAGCTTCTATTGCTATGGCTTTTGGAAGCAAAGAGCCTGATGTAAAGGATAGTGTGTTAAGTTTTTCGAAAGAGGAAATGGCCAACAACAGGAAACTGATGTTTCAAAAGCGTATCCTGACGAATTATCTCGACATGATAGGAAGTTACGATGCTGTTAAATCATTCCGGGAAAATTATAATTTCGATGCTTTTGTTAAAAGATCAAAACTAAGATTGTTTAGCTTTCTGGGGAAACCAGTTGACACATCCTTCACATTTAAAACAGTATATTTTAACTGCATGGATGCTGATGGAACCAATGCAGAAGATGCCATATACCTTGATTTAAACCTAATTTATAAAATGACGGACGAGCAGCGTATAAACTTTCTTGCTCATGAATATTTTCATAATTACAGGGAAAAATTCGAAAACCATGCTTTCAACCATAGATGTGATTTGAATTTTGGGATAGATATGCTCCAGAATGAGGGTATTGCAGACCTTATTGATAAAACTGATGGATATAAGAATTATTATACCACTGTAATACAAGAACCTGAACTAAAAGAAGTTATGGTAAATCTATACAATCAGGCTCCTGAAGATTTAGAAAAGCTTCAACAAGTGATTTTAGAATATGCTAAAAATGAGTTATCTGAAAATGAAACAATTGATGAGTGGATAGAAATAGTGAAATTCAATGGTCACGCAATCGGTTTTTACATGGCGAATCAAATTGTGAAAGCTGGACATGAAAATGAAATGCTGGAAACTTTCTTTAATCCCTTTGCGTTTTTTGCTCTTTACAATAAAGCTGCTAAAACCTTGAATACATTTCAGTTGAGTGATGAATTTATGGACTACCTAAGAAGCATAACATTGGAATATTACCAATAACAAACATGACTTATTCCATGCCTGTCTGCTGCCAGGTAGATCAGGCTGGCAGAAAAAGGTTAAGCTGATCCTGAGTGGCTATCCTGTTAATCGGGAAATTATTTTCAAAATAACCAAATCAATGCATCCACTCCGAAAAGTCAATTAGCTCCTTAATCCCCCATGGGGGACTTTTTAAAACTGCTGATTTTTAGCTTTTTGACCTCTAACACTAACGGGAGAAAGCTAAAAATCAGTAGTTTTTTTTGACTTTTCGGAGTGGGCTCAATCATTTAAGGAATTGAACGGGTAAAAAATAAAGGCCCAATAACACTTAACAACAGCTTGAGGTGGATTTTTCATTTCTCGAAAATTCAGTAAAAAACTTTTTGGTCAAGAAGCTGAAGATGCAGCTACTTGTTATCTTTGCCGCATGAATTATTCCGAAACCCTGCAATGGATGTTTGCTCAGCTGCCCATGTATCAACGCGTGGGAGCGGCTGCCTACAAAGCCGATCTGGACAACACCGTCCGATTACTGAAGTTGCTGGACAATCCGCAGCAGCATTTCCCTGCCATCCATATTGCCGGCACCAATGGCAAAGGATCTGTATCGCATATGATTGCTGCGGTATTGCAAACTGCGGGTTACAAAACAGGCTTATACACTTCGCCCCACCTGCGTGATTTCAGGGAGAGAATACGCGTCAATGGCGAGCTGATCCCGGAAGAAAAGGTGGTTTCATTTATTGAAAAGCATCAGCAGGAATTTGGAGCCATGCAGCTTTCATTTTTTGAAATGACAGTGGGGATGGCTTTTGATTATTTTGCTGCTGAAAAGGTGGATATTGCTGTGATTGAAACCGGCATGGGCGGCAGACTGGATTCAACCAATCTGGTGCATCCTGTGCTGAGTGTGATCACCAATATCGGTTTTGATCATATGCAGTTTTTGGGTGACACCTTACCCAAAATCGCTACCGAAAAGGCCGGGATCATTAAGTCCGGAGTGCCTGTAGTGATAGGGGAGAGTCAGCCCGAAGTGCAGGAAGTGTTCACGGAAAAAGCCACCGAACAAGGCACTGAAATATATATTGCAGATCAGCTTTTCGAAGCCCGCCGCATACAGCAGGACAGTCAGATGAGCCAGCGATTCGATCTGTGGAAGGGCGATCAGATTTACTACGAAGACCTTGCATTACCGCTGCTGGGGCATTATCAACAGATGAATCTCGTAACGGCTGTGTGTGCGTTGGATATGATCAGGGATCGTTTTAAGTGGTCCGACAACGATTTGTGGCACGGGATGGAAAATGTGGTGCAGCTCACAGGCCTCAAAGGGCGCTGGCAGGTGTTGGGGCGCATGCCGCTTTGTGTTGCAGATACTGGTCATAATGCTGCCGGAATCCGTCTGAATATGATGCAGCTGAGTCAGTTACGTTACGAAAAATTGCATGTTGTACTGGGTGTGGTGAATGATAAAAAGTTGGATGATATTTTACAGTTGCTACCAGCCAATGCCCAGTATTATTTCTGTCGCCCGGATATTCCCCGCGGGCTGGATGCAGAAGAGCTTTCAAGAACGGCTTTTAACTATGGGCTCAGGGGCGAGGTTTACCATACGGTAACAGAGGCCTACCGCCATGCCCGCGAGCTCGCCGGCGCAAAGGATGTGGTGTATGTGGGAGGAAGTACTTTTGTGGTGGCGGAAGTGGTTTAAGCTTTTATGAGTTGTTTCTTATTCAAAATGTGTTGGATCCCAACCAAATACATTAATTTTGGGCTGCTAACCAAAACTCCCGTAAATGAAAGCAAATCTGCAACAAATCAACGCTTTTTTGAAGCATCATCGGCTGGTACTTGTTGGCGTTTCGCGCGACTCCCAAGAAATTCAGCTCGCAAATGATGAAACACCTCCTCGAACGGGATTTCGATGTGATACCGGTGCATCCCGAACTTAATGAGATTCAAGGGATAAGTTGCGTTCGGGATATTGCCTCACTTCCTGATCAGGTAAAAGCCTTGTGTGTGGCACTACCCAAGGATAAAACTGATGCCGTACTGAAACAAGCATTGAACAAAGGTATCGAACAGCTATGGATTCAACAGTTTTCGGATGGCCCTGAAACGCAACAACTGATCAATAGCTCAAAGGCAAATGTGGTGACAGGCCGTTGTATCTTTATGTACACCGATCCGAAAGGTTTTCATAAAGTGCACGAACGGCTGAATAAGTTGTTCGGGGCTTATGCAATAGCTTGAAAGTAAGTCGATACATGATACTTTTCAAAATAGATTTAAGCTTCTTTAATTCATCCTTGTAACCGAAGCGAAACTTCTTCGGATGCCTTTGTGATAAGCAATTGCAGGATAGCCGAAAATCACAAAAAGACCCTCACGGCTTTTATATTTGATTTGATGCTTTTCGCGAAAGGCTTTGGCTTTCTTTCCGTTTTGTATCAATGGGCGGATCCCACGTGACATATACGTGCCAAGCCCCAGCGATTCGGCAGCATACATGGCTGTTGTAGCTGCTACCACAGGATCAGCCGGATCGGTGTAGGGCGAGCCATAAAAATACATCGCCAGAGGTGCATCATAAGTAACCAGGTTTTCTACTTGCTTCATGTTTTCGATGTAAAGTGTGAACAAAGGTTTTACAAATTCCTTGAATAATTTATGATTGGCTTTGCCCCAGAATGGTCGCATTGCGTTTAAAAACCAATCCGATACAAATTAATTCCTTACAAGCATCGGATTTCTTCATCAGGCAATAAAAGGTATAGGATACGATTGTATTTTATCGGACAAAGTACCAAACAACAAGGCTTAAAAATATAGCCAGTAAAATTTGATGTTTTCAGTTTTGTCGTACGAAAGTGCAGGCATAGGCACTTTGATAAAGCTGAGTGCAGTTAATACAAATTTTAGCCCTTTGTGTTTTGTCTTGATTTTTCGGAGGTTGATGTCGGGGCTGAGCAGAAAAACAGGCCTCCGAGTGAAATCCGGAAGGGGATGGCCATCATATTCGGTTGGATTTTCGGTGGCACCTGTCATCCCTTCTGCACCATAGCCAAAAGCAATATCAAGCCACGAAGGAAAGCGTGATGTTTCCGGAAGAAAAGATTTGGGATTGACAGCCAGCCAATAGGTTTGTCCGTTATAATCCTTCAGCAAAGCCTGAAAGCCATTGGCTCCGAGCAAATCGGGACGGTATTTCCGGTAGGTAGTTCCGTGATAGGAATATTTAAGGCTGATGCGTTGTTCCTTCCATAAAAGTTGCTGGCTGATGAATAATGCTGTTCCGGCAGTATTGGCTATCAGATCACCGGTTGAGGCACCCCATTCAGCCGAAAAACCATCAAAGATTTCCACTGTCATTAAAAAGGCAAAACCAACCGAACCTCCAATCCAAATGGCTTTTTTTTCGGACATTCCGGCCCAACGAAAGGCATCATAGCCATAGAGCCCCACCTGATAAGCTGTGGTAGCATGGCCCACTTTGTCCATCCCAAGCCATTCGTGGTTGTCGTTGATAAAATGAAAATGACTCTGCGGATATCCGTCATACCATAGAAAGTACAAACCTGTCATACTCAGCGCGTATCCGCCTGCCAGGCCATAGCTGAGTGTTTTAAGTCTTTTGTCTGAAACATTCTTTTGCCAGCCCAAACTGTCCTGTGCCTGTATTGCTTGTAAACTAAACAACAGAAACAATCCGATCAATATCAGCCTGTTAGCTGAGCTCATCAATAATCGTTTTGGTTTGAGCGATCACCGCATCTAACTTTTCACGACTTTTGGCCTCAGCAATAAAACGCAGGTAGGGTTCGGTATTGGAAGGCCGGATGTTTAACCACCAGTCAGCAAATTCAAGCCTCACTCCGTCGAAATCCATGCGGTTTTCAGGTGTCTCATTTTTTTCAAACCAATCGCAAACCGCTTGTATGGCTTCGGCTTTCTTTTCAATTTTAAAATTGATCTCACCCGAATTGTAGTAGTTGCTTATGTTGCGAATGAGGTTTGAGAGGGAGAATCCTGCAATTTTGAATCGCGAAAGCATCTCAAGCACTATCAGGGCAGCGAGAAGTGCGCTGTCAGAATAATAAAAATCCCGGAAATAATAATGACCTGCCAGCTCGCCACCATACAGCCCGTCCATCTCACGCAGTTTAGCGGCTCCGTATGCCCTGCCTACACGCCAGGTTTCTACCTGTGTGCCAAACTGATGGAGGTATTCAGCAATGGCTTTTGAGCTGCGGATGTCTTGTAATACTTTTCCGGTTTGTCCTTTTTGCTCAAAAAAGTAGTGTCCCATCAGCGCAATAATCAGATCAGGCGAGATAAACTTCCCGTTTTCATCAATAAACATCACCCGATCGGCATCACCATCGAAAATTAGTCCGATGTCGCATTGCCTGTTGATCACCATGCTTTTGATCTGCTCCTGGTTGTCAGGATTTAGCGGGTTGGGATCGTGACCCGGGAAATTGCCATCAGCAAGATCGTTGATGTAAAAAGCATCATTGCCAAGCAATTCCTTGATGTATAAACTGGCCATCCCATTGCTGCAATCAACGGCAATGCGAAGATTGCTGAAATTACTGAGATAGTTTTTCAGAAAGGCCAGATAGGCAGTATTGAGTTTAATTTGTTGGATGATACCTTTTTCGCTGTTAAGAATAATTTTTTCGTGTTGTACTTTTTGTTCAACAAGTTGCAGGCCATTGTCGTAACCAACCGGCACTGCATTTTTTGCAGAAACCTTTAAACCATTGTGGCTTTTGGGGTTGTGCGAGGCTGTGATCATTACCGAAGCCGGAAATTTATATTTGGCTGTAGCCCAGTAAATTAGTGGGGTAGTGGTGAATCCGGCATCCGACACATCGGCACCGGCATCCGTAAGGCCCTGGCTAAGTGCTTCAAACACTTCATCACTTGAGAGCCGACAATCACGTCCAATCAAAAAGTGCCTGGCATCTAAAACGGCCGGAAGATGAAAGCCGATTTTATAAGCCAAATCTGCATCCCAGTCGGTTTCCCATTCTCCTCTAATGTCGTATGCTTTGAAAGCCTTCATATGCTATTTTCTTATGTTTAGCCGGTCGAGAGCCTGCCTGTAATTTCTTGCATTTCTTTCGTGTTCGCTATTGGTGGCCGCAAAAGCGTGATAGCCGGACAGATCATCCCTGGCGCAGAAAAAATAATAGCGATGATCCTGATAGTTGAGCACAGCATCAATGGATTCGGATGATGGAATGGTGATGGGTCCGGGGGGCAATCCCCCATATTTATAGGTGTTATAGGGCGAATCGATAAGCTTATGTACTTCGAGCACCCGCCTGATCTCAAAATCGCCTGCCGCAAAAACCAGTGTGGGATCGGCCTGAAGTCGCCAGCCAGCTTTCAATCGGTTGAGATACACTCCGGCTATGGTAGGTTTTTCATCATTCATAATGGTTTCGCGTTCAACGATGGCTGCCAATGTGGAGACTTCAACAGGGCTGAGTGGAATGGCTGCAGCCTTTGCTTTGCGGCTTTCGTTCCAGAAACGCTGATATTCCTGCAACATCCGCGACATAAACTCATTGGCATTGGTGGTCCAGTAGAATTCGTAGCTGTCAGGTATAAAAAGAGCCGGGAGGGTATTCGTATTAAATCCCAGCTGCGCTATATAGGCGGTATCGCTCATCAGAGCAACCAGCTCCAACGAATCGGCTTCAATTTGACGGGCAATCTTACCGGCAAGTTGCTGGGGAGTTCTAACATTATTGAAGGTAACCATCATAGGGCTTTGGGCACCTGATCGCAAAAGGTTGATCAGTTCGTTGTTGCTCATGCCGTCTTCAACTACATACCGGCCAGGCTTCACAAGCTCCGGAAAGCTTTTATGACGTGCCAGCCATTCAAAATTTTTACGATGAATGATGAGGCCTTTGCTGTAGAGCGTATCCAGCACGGTTTGGTAACCGGCACCTGACGGTATATAGACCGCAGTTTGCTGCTTCTGAACCCAAACGTTTGGACTAAAGATAACCTGATAAAGCAGATAAGCAGCTCCCATCCCAATAAGAATCAGCAAGGCCAACAGCCAAAAAATCATTCTGCGCCATTTGCTTTTTCTTCGTGATCTGCCGCTGCCGTATTTATAATGATAATAGCTCATTGCTCGATAAATTGAAACCTTCGGTCAGGATTAATTTTCTGAAATTCATATTGTCCCATAAAGCCTTTTGGCGTTTTGAGCCAGGCTTTACGCAAGCCGCACTGGGTATAACCCGCCTTCAAAAACAATTGCAGGCTGGCTTGGTTGTCTTCTCCTATCAGGCAGTAAATCTGATTCAGGTGTAAGCGGCCAAAAATATATTGCTCGCTGAGTTTGAGTGCGTTGATGGCTATATTTTTTCCTCTGAATTCGGAAGCGATAAGAATGCCAATTCCGATGCGTTCGTGAAATGGATCAAAGTCATAGTAATCAATACATCCGACAGCCTGATTGCTATGTTGTAGCTCAATCATGATTCTGAGCTGTTTTTGGCTGTAAAGGTCAATATTATTGATCAAGAACTGCTCAATCTGATACATTGAATAAGGCATGATTGTATCACTAACACGCCAGATATGCATATCATTCTCCCACTGATAGATCAATGCTGCATCTGATGGTTCAGCTGCCCTGAGTTTTAAAGTATCATCCTGAATAAACATACCATTCTTTTTGCGCCACTAAGATACAAATATTAGGGAAACGATGGGTATTGAAAGAAAATAGTAGCTTATATCAACTACTTAAATTTTCATTTGATTGGCCTAAAAACTTTGCCGGAAAATGAATACTCCCTTCAAAAACAAACTGAACCGGTCCTCTCAGGAAAATCTGTTTAAAGCCTTGCTCATCCCTGATCAGGCTAACTTGCAACTCGCCTCCTTTTGTATTGATCATAAAATGCTCGCGACCAGTTTTTAGTGAAGCAGCTATGGCAGCTGCCGTTACACCTGTTCCACAGGAAAGAGTTTCGGATTCTACGCCTCGCTCAAAGGTTCGCAGCCTGAGTTGATTATCGCTGATATATTGTAAAAAATTGACATTGACTCCATTTTTGGAAATGTTTTTGTCGTGTCTGATCGTGGCTCCAAGTTTTGCAACATCCAAAGCTGACAAATTGTCAACCTCAGTTACATAATGAGGCGAACCTGTGTCCACAAGCAGATATTTATCAGTTTGGGTGTAGCTTGTCACATCTTGCATACTAATTCTTATGTCAAACTGTTGTTGGTGTTCCAAGATGATGGTTCCCTGATGCAGGCCGTCAACAGCCTCGAAGTTCGGCTGTTTCTTGCTTCGGTCGTGCATATACCAACAGGCCACAGCCACCCGGCTTCCGTTGCCACACAGACTGCCTTCGTGGCCATCTGCATTGTAATAGCTTATTTTGAAATCGTACTTTTTTGATTGAGATAGAATGATCAGCCCATCGGCACCAATACCCAAATGGCGGTTGCACAACCATGCAATTAAATCTGTATTGGGCTTTATCATTCCTTCTTGTAATACAATAAAGTCGTTGCCGGCTCCGTGAAACTTTTTAAAAGGAATATGTCGTGCGGGTTTCATCGCTCTTGTCTCAGTGTTAAATCTTCTTAACTAAATATTTAGTGGTGTGAAATTTGTGGTAAAAGTAACAAAATTTAAATCGAAAGGTCTTAACATCAATTAACATTGAAAGCTAAACTTTTAAGGCTAGTCAGGCGTTTAAACCAGTAAAGAATAGGCGCCTGGTATCAAACTAAAATCTAAACGTCATGAAGAAGAATAAAAATCAAATTGCACGGAACATCGGTTTTTTGGCTGCAGGAGCTGTTTTAATGGCTGGCATCATCGGAATCACACAAAGTAATAAGCGGGAGCAGGGTATTTTTAATGAAAACAACATTGAACGTCTGTCTGTTCAGCCTGATCATGTTCAACCCCGTACAGCTTCTTTTATTTCACTTCCGCAGGATATTGATTTTGTGGATGCTGCTGAAAAAACAGTGAATGCTGTTGTACACATCCGTACCGAGATTATCCGTCGTAGTGCCACCTATGATGATTTTTTTGGGTCTTTGCGTGATTATATTTATGGCAACCCACATGCTACGCCAAGCAGAAGAAGTTTGGTTGGTTTTGGATCTGGTGTGGTACTTTCGGCTGATGGGTATATCGTAACTAATAATCATGTGGTAGAAGGTGCTGATAAAATTGAGGTAACCTTTAACGACAAACGCAAGATGAATGCCACCATAATTGGCACGGATCCAAGTACCGACCTGGCACTTATCAAAGTGGATGCTGACCAACTGGAGTTTCTGGAGTTCGGAAATTCGGACGATGTTAAAATCGGAGAGTGGGTTCTGGCTGTAGGAAATCCGTTTAATCTTACTTCTACAGTTACAGCAGGTATTGTAAGTGCCAAAGCACGAAATATTAATATTCTGGGAAATCGGTCGTCCATCGAATCCTTTATCCAGACTGATGCCGTAATCAACCGTGGAAATAGCGGTGGTGCCTTGGTTAATAATCAAGGTGAACTGATCGGGATAAATGCTGCAATAGCTTCACACACTGGTGTTTACGAAGGTTATAGCTTTGCAATTCCTGTCAATATTGTTCGCAAAGTGGTGGATGATTTAATTCGTTATGGTGAACCGCAGCGGGCATATATCGGTGTGGAAATCAGGGAAATGACAGCCGAGCTTGCCGATGAACTGGATATGGAAGCAATTAAAGGTGTTTACGTAGCCGGAACAATGGAAAATGGCGGAGCGGCAGAAGCAGGTATTAAAGCCGGAGATGTGATCATGGATGTAGATAATGTGGAAGTGAACACACTTTCGCAACTGCTCGAAGTTGTAGGCCAACACCGCCCCGGTGATGAGGTGGAAGTAACCATCTTCAGGAAGGGAAAATTATACGACTATGATGTTTTATTAAAAAATCAGGATGGTACCACCGAAGTGAAAAAGCGTGAAGCAGTTTTCTTTAGTGAGGCACTTGGTGTTAGTTTGGAACGTATCGGGTCTTCCGATAAGAGTAAATTAGGCATCAACAGTGGTCTAAAAGTAACAAATGTTGAAGATGGGATTATGCGCAGAGGCGGAATAAGCAAGGGTTTCATAATTACCCGCATCAATGGAAATCTTGTTGATGACGATGCCTCATTAAAACAGGCACTGAAAAGTAAAAGAGGCAATACTATGCACATTGAAGGCATGTATCCTAACGGAATGAAAATTAGTTTTGAGTTTTTTGATTAATTTAGAATAATTTTAAATAAATTGCGTTCGAAAAGTGGGAGGAACTGGATACCTCCCTTTTCGGTATGATATTGGTAACTTCTGGTTGCTAATATGCCTGGTTCGAAATAAAAGCGAACCAAAATCATTTTAAGTTGTTATAGCTATTACACTAAGAAAGGAAAAACCATGAGGCAATTAAAGATTACAAAATCAATCACGAACCGTGAAACAGCCTCGTTGGATAAGTACCTCCAGGACATCGGTAAAGAGGATATGATCACTGCCGATCAAGAGGTTGAGTTGGCACGCAAGATCAGGACAGGCGATCAAAAGGCACTCGAAAGGATGGTTAATGCCAACCTGAGGTTTGTTGTTTCTGTTGCAAAACAGTATCAGAATCAAGGACTTAGCTTGCCCGACCTGATCAATGAAGGAAATCTGGGACTGATCAAAGCCGCTCGCAGATTTGATGAGACAAGAGGGTTTAAGTTTATCTCCTACGCGGTTTGGTGGATACGTCAATCCATACTTCAGGCATTGGCCGAGCAGTCGCGTATCATTCGTTTGCCCCTTAATCAGGTTGGCTCTTTGAACAAGGTGCGTAAGGCTTCCTCACGTCTCGAGCAGGAATTCGAACGTCAGCCTTCCACAGACGAAATTGCAGAAAAGCTTGATCTGCCGGAACACAAAATCGATTCGGTGCTCAAAATCTCAACTCGTTATATCTCAACTGATGCACCGCTTAAAGAGGATGAGGATATGATGTTCCTGGATTCGTATATCCCGGATGATGCGATGGATACTGATGAGCCACTGATGCAGGAATCGCTTGGAAGAGAAATTCAGCGTTCGCTGGCCACTTTAAGCGAAAAAGAAAGGGAAGTGCTTAATATGTACTACGGGATTGGAATGAGTCACGGTTTTACACTGGAAGAAATCGGAGCAAAATTTGATCTCACACGCGAAAGGGTGCGACAGATTAAGGAAAAAGCAATCCGGCGTCTTAAACACACAGCCCGTAGCCGACTTTTAAAAGCCTATCTGGGCCAATAGATCTAAAGAAAACCTGCAATTTAATTTTTGCGGGTTTTTTTATGAAGGTTTCCGCAAACGTTTGCATTATATTCTTGTATATTTGCAGCGAAAAGCTAAACGCCTGCCCCCTGATGGATGGTTTTTGGTTCGTTATTGCTTTGATTGCAGGATTAAATGCTTGGAAGCAAACCATTTATTGATTATAAACAACGGTAAATTAGTTAAACAACTCTTCATAATAATATTCTAAAACTAAGCTCATGGAAAAATTCAATTCCTCTCTCCGGTCGTGGATTGACAACGAAAAAGCTGCTACTGATTTTATTGGCGTAGTGAGTAAACTCTGGTTTGATAAGTCAATCGAGCTTATTTTGCTCCGATCAGTATTGGTTAATCGTGGTTCAGGAAAGGTGCTAAACAAACACATCCGGGCCGAAACCATTCTTAAGAAACCTGTCAGGGTGCAGGATTCGCTGCTTATTGCCAATGCCATCCTGGAAGAGGATATCGCACCTGCTCGAATAGACATCGGGAGATTAAATTCTGAGTGGACTGACGAGAAAGATAATTATCCTTCGGTGAATGCTTTTGTTCGCGACAAATTGCAGGCTTTTGTACAGGCTCCGCCACGAAGCACCAAAACACAGGACGTAGTGCTTTATGGCTTTGGTCGTATCGGACGTTTGCTGGCACGCGAACTCACCCAATTTGCCGGTAATGGCAGTCACCTTCGTTTGCGTGCAATCGTAACACGCTCCAACTCAGAAGAAGACATTCACAAACGTGTTTCATTGTTCAGAAAGGACTCTGTTCATGGTTCTTTTGCTGGTGTTGCCAACGAAGATATTGAACAAAAGGCGATGATTGTTAATGGTCAGATCATTAAGTTTTTGGCTGGATCAAATCCGGAAGATATGGATTACGAAGCCGAAGGAATAAAAGATGCGCTGATCATTGATAACACTGGTGTTTTCAGGGATAGGGACGGACTTGGCCGCCACCTGAAAGCCAAAGGCGTTTCAAAAGTGTTGCTCACGGCTCCCGGCAAAGGCGATATTCCTAATGTAGTATATGGTGTAAATCAGGATAGGCTTGATCTGGAAAAAGAACAAATTTTTTCGGCAGCTTCCTGCACAACAAATGCCATCGTTCCGGGGCTGGAGGTGATTGAGCAGGCTTATGGCATCCAAAAAGGACATATCGAAACCATACACTCCTATACCAACGATCAAAACCTGCTGGATAACTACCACAAAAAATCAAGGAGAGGACGCTCGGCACCACTCAATATGGTAATCACCGAAACAGGTGCAGGTTCGGCAGCTGCCAAAGCTATTCCCTCGCTCAAAGGAAAGCTGACAAGCAATGCTGTCCGTGTTCCCACGCCTAATGTTTCGCTGGCCATACTTACACTAGAAGTAATCAAACCTACTTCAGTTGAGGAAGTGAATAAATTGTTTTTGAATGCCTCACTCAAAGGTAATCTGATCGAGCAAATTCGCTTTAGCAATTCTACCGAATTTGTTTCATCTGATGGTATTGGCGACTCCTGTGCCAGCATCTTTGATAGCCCGGCCACCAAAGTGTCGGATGATGGAAAAACAGTAATTCTGTATTTATGGTATGATAACGAATTTGGTTATACCAGTCAGGTGGTTCGATTGGCCAGACATATAGGTCAGGTGAAGAGTTACCGTTATTACTAAAAGGCATCCAAATGAATGTTGCTTTCATTAGTTTTTTTTGAAAACATCTTCACAGATTAGTTGAATACATCAATTGTTAACAAGGATGTGGATTATTTCTCACATCCTTGTTTTTTGGCCTTAAATAGTCTTAAATTTGCCTGCTGAATCAGATAAGTTTAAGGAGTTTTATTCTTGTGTCCAGGACACATTTTATCCGTTTTCAGCATGAAAAAAGCCAAATACATATTCGTCACAGGTGGAGTAACATCTTCACTCGGTAAAGGAATCATATCAGCCAGCCTGGCAAAACTTTTACAAGGCAGGGGGTTTTCGGTAACCATTCAAAAACTGGATCCCTACATCAATGTTGATCCGGGTACCCTGAATCCCTATGAGCATGGCGAGTGTTATGTTACAGAAGACGGAGCCGAAACTGATTTGGATCTGGGACATTATGAGCGTTTTTCGAACACCCCTACCTCTCAGGCTAATAATGTAACCACCGGAAGAATTTATCAGAACGTTATTGAAAAAGAACGCAAAGGCGAATACCTGGGAACTACCGTACAGGTGATTCCGCATATCACTGATGAGATTAAAAGAAGGGTTCAGCTTCTTGGCGATACAGGAAAATATGATTTCGTGATCACGGAAATTGGAGGAACGGTTGGTGATATTGAATCCTTTCCTTTTGTGGAAGCTATCCGGCAGATGCGCTGGGAAAAGGGAAAAGATTGTGCGGTGATACATCTCACCCTGGTTCCTTATTTATCTGCAGCTGGCGAACTCAAAACCAAGCCCACACAACATTCCGTAAAAACCATGCTGGAGCAGGGAGTGCAACCTGATATCATTGTTTGCAGAACCGAACATCATTTGAATGAGTCACTGCGCACCAAAATTGCACAGTTTTGTAATGTGGAGCTGTCGTCGGTTATTGAAAGCATCGATGCCAGCTCCATCTATGAAGTGCCCCTGCTGATGCTCGAAGAAAAGCTGGATATAGAAGTGCTTCGAAAAACCAATACCGCTATTCCCGGTAAGATGGACATCGAAAACTGGAAGAGTTTTCTGAACAAATTGATGAATCCCGAAAATACGGTTACTATTGCCTTGGTAGGTAAATATGTTGAACTAAAAGATGCCTATAAATCGATTTATGAATCGCTGATTCACGGAGGGGTTGCCAACGAATGTGCAGTAAAGGTAAAACGCATTCATAGTGAACATATTGAAGGAAAAAACCTGAGCGAGATTTTTCAGGAAGTGGATGGCATTCTGGTTGCACCTGGTTTTGGTCCCAGAGGCATCGAAGGAAAAATCAGTGCCATCCGTTATGCCCGCGAAAATAATATACCATTTTTTGGGATTTGTTTGGGGATGCAGTGTGCCGTGATTGAGTTTTCGCGCCATGTGCTGGGTCATAAAGATGCACATTCGAGCGAGATGAATCCTGCTACTTCTCATGCTGTTATCGACCTGATGCCCGGTCAAAAAAATGTGGAGAACCTGGGCGGAACCATGCGTTTAGGTGCTTATAGTTGCCGCCTCGAAAAAGGTTCAAAAGCCTTTGATCTGTATGGTGAAATCCTTATTTCTGAACGGCACCGGCATCGGTATGAGTTTAATAATACCTATCGCCAGGCATTCCTCGAAAACGGTATGGTACTTTCAGGGATAAACCCGGAGAACGACCTTGTAGAGATCATCGAGTTGCCTTCGCATCCATGGTATATTGGTGTGCAGTTTCATCCGGAATATAAGAGTACGGTGGCCAGACCCCATCCGCTGTTTAAAGGTTTTATCGAAGCATCGCTCAAAAAACAAAAAGCCTCCGGGCAAGGAAAGTAAAATTGCTGAGAAGTCAATACTGACTTCTTAGGCTTGCTCTTAATAATTCTGCTATTTTTGCAGCTAAATAATTATTCGATCGCATGAACAGAGATTCCATCATAGGATTTGTATTGATTGCCGCCATTCTTGTGGGTTATTCAATTTGGATGACACCTTCAAAGGAAGAAATGGAGGCCCGTCAGCGGAAAATTGATTCAATAGCAAAAGTACGTCAGCAACAGCAACTGCTTGATTCAGTTCGCATGGAAGCTGAACTTGCCCGACTGGCCGAAGAAGTTAAGAAGCAAAGCTCTCAAACAGAAGCAGAACAGCCCGGCACTTATAATGCGGACAGCCTGAACCAGTATCTGGGGGATAAGGAAAAGTATGGAGCTTTTGCCCATGCCGCCAGGGGTGAAGATAAGTTGTATGTGATTGAAAATGAAGTGATGCGAATAAGTATCAACAGCAAGGGAGGAGGAATCGTAGAGGCTGAACTGAAAAACTACCAAACCTGGGACTCTTTGCCATTGATCATCTTTGATCCGGATCAAACAAATCTCAATCTTTCCTTTTTTGCCCGAAACCGAACTATCAATACCAACGAACTTTATTTTGAGCCTTTCCTCAATGGCCGGCCATTCACAGGTGATGAAAAACTGATTGCAGAGAATGACAGTTTGAATTTCAGCATGAGGTTGATGGTGGATGATGGTTTTGGGCGGCCGAATCCTGGCAAATATATTGCATTTGAATATGTATTACAACCGGATGATTATATGTTGAGCTATGATATACAGCTGGTTGGTATGCAGGATGTGATAGCTTCTAACGCCGGATTTCTGACTCTGGCCTGGGATGCCGATCTGCTTCAACACGAAAAAAGTGTTGACCGTTTTAATGGCTCAACAATTTATTTCAAGCATTATAACGATGATGTGGATTACCTTTCAGAATCCAAAGATGATGAGGAAGTGATTCGTACCCGGGTAAAATGGGTGTCGTATAAGCAACGTTTTTTTAGTTCAAGCTTGATCGCCGATAACTATTTTGATAATGCCGAACTGAAAACCTTTACCAAGACTGGCAAAACACATCCGCGCTACCTCAAATCCATGAGCACCATTGTGGAAATGCCCTATACAGCCTCAGCATCCGAAACCCTGCCGATGTCGTTCTATTTTGGCCCCAACAGTTATTACGAGATGCGTGCCTACAAGCTGGATCTGGAAAGACAGATACCACTGGGATGGGGCTTTTTTCTGCTGGCCTGGATCAATATTTATATTGTAATTCCGGTGTTTACTTTCCTTGGAAGTTACGGCTGGAACTATGGTATCGTCATTCTGATTCTTACCATCTTACTCAAACTTGTACTCTTCCCGATCGCTTACAAAACCTATCTTTCATCTGCCAAGATGCGGGTGTTGAAACCTGAGATAGATGAGATTTCGGCTAAATTTCCCAAGAAGGAAGATGCCATGAAAAAGCAACAGGCTGTGATGGCTCTGTACAAGAAAGCCGGTGCAAATCCCATGTCGGGTTGTATTCCCATGCTCCTGCAGATGCCTATTCTGATTGCGATGTTTCGATTTTTCCCATCCAGTATCGAATTGCGGCAACAGTCCTTTTTGTGGGCTACAGACTTATCGAGCTACGACAGCATCTTGAACCTGCCATTTGAGATTCCTTTTTATGGCGATCATGTCAGTTTGTTCACATTGCTGATGACTGTTTCTACGATCATTTATACCCACGTAAACAACCAGATGATGGGTTCGCAAAGTGCGCAGCTTCCCGGGATGAAAACCATGATGTATATCATGCCGGTGATGTTCCTGGGTATTTTTAATGGCTATGCCTCTGGTTTAAGTTATTATTATTTCCTGGCTAATATGATCACTTTTGCACAAATGTATATTTTCCGCATCAGTATTGATGAGAATAAACTGAGGGCACGGATCGAGCAAAACAAGAAAAAACCGGTTAAGAAATCTGCTTTCCAGCGAAGGCTCGAGGAAGCCGCCAAGCAACGTGGATATAAAATGCCGAAGTAAGATGATTCAACGCACTTATTACGAAAGAATTGGACCTGAAAAACTGCAACAATTGATCGCTGGTTTCTACGAAGGAATCAGAGAAGATGAGGTGCTGCGCCCTATGTATCCCGGTGATCTGGAAGCTGCTGAACGGCGCTTGTATTTGTTTATGGTACAATATCTTGGCGGCCCGGCAACTTATTCAGAGCGCAGAGGACATCCCCGCTTGAGAATGCGTCATGTAAATTTTCCAATTGATGAAGATGCCCGCGATCGCTGGCTGAAACACATGAAACGGTCGATGGATGCCATTGATCTGGATGATGAATCAAGAAGTTTCTTATGGGCGTATTTTACCCAAACAGCTGATTTCTTGCGTAATCGCTAGCTTTTCGAATCGCCGGTAAAATAATCTTCCTTTTCCGCAAAAAGTACATTGAAAGTGGTCAAACTGCCGTAAATTCTGGTGATGTATTGCTGAAGGTTTACCTTTTCTTCATCACTTAGTTCCGAGCTGTTGATGCGCTGTTCCATCACCCTTATGCGATCGCGAACCATAACGATTTTATGAAAGAATGTCTCCACCGGAATTTCCTTGGGTTTTAGTTGTCCGTCGGCAGGTTGTAAGATCATCATCCCGCCTTTCCATTTATTACCCATCGGAACAACTTCCTGTAGATCAGTCCAGCGTCGAAGCAGTTTCACAAAGGTGCGCTCAACCTGATCAAAACTCAGCATATCAGTTGAACTCCCCACATAATCCATCACCTCCAGTCCTTCAAAGGATTTAAGAATTGTTTTTGTGCCATAATCCATAAAGGTGATTTCATAAGAATCAGAATATGATTGTATTACCACACCTTGCCCAAATGAAGGGTGTTTCACGCGCGACCCAATGCCTAAACTAAGATTTTCCATCGAAAATAATTTTTGACAAAAATACATGAATTTTTTTCGCTCGATTAGTTGAATTGACTGGATAATGTGTTGGGTAATCTGAAGCAAATTGACTTAAAAGTACCGGTTTAATTTATTCCAATTTTAGTATTAGGTCAATTTCATTTAAATGGTAGTATATCAACATGTTAGTTTGTCGTGATTAGTCGATTTAGGCTAGTATTCCAATTATTGGAAAATTCATCCCAAAATTGTAAAAAACGTATTTATTTATAAATTTGATTAATTTATAAGCAATTGATATACAGTAGTTAAAATCGTAACATTGTGCTTGGAGCGATTTTTGTTAATCAAGCTCTCGGCTAAGTGTGGCTATATGTTTAGTAGTTACTGATTTTTGTTGAAAATTGACGTTAACTATTCAAACACTTACGATCACCAGGCCATATGATGACGAATTGATCAATTATGACAGGAATATTTTCTTAAAACTGGAACACTGCCCAAGAAAGACGATATGGTAAACGGAATTTTACACAAACTGAACTTAACATTACTGATTTTATTCTTGGTTAGTCAAGTCTTTGCTCGAACAGACCAGCCTGAAAAAGAATTGCTAAAGCAAGAATTGGAACGATTACTTCAGCTTTTGCCTGAGGAGGCAGCAAAATTTAAGAACAGCCCTGACATGATTCTTGCCCAACAAAGACAGGAATTGGCAAGCAGAGATGAAATTACCTATTATTTATTGGACACAGCGGTTGTTCATTCAGTAACTGACAACCCGCGCAGATACACATATACTTATGATGAAGAGGGCTACAAAATCATCACTTTGATCAAGAAGAATCAAAATAACCAATGGTTCAATGTATCTTTTGAAAATATTGATTATGACGAATTTAAGAACCCTGAAATAGTTACAACAAAGGTTTGGGAAAACAATGCATGGGTTAATGAGAGCAGGATAAACAATTCTTATTTAAGTAATAATCTATTAGAGCAAGCAGTTGTTGAAGTTTGGGAGGATGAGTGGGTTTTTGTTAGCAGAGATAGTTTTAATTATTTTCCTGGCGGAGCTGTTGCTTCACAGCACAGAGAGACCTGGGATGGTGATGAATGGATCAATTTTTCCAATATTATTTACATTAGGGATGAAAATGAGTTACCACTGGAAATCATTTCTCAAATTTGGAATGGAGGAAACTGGGATAATACTTCCAGACTAAAATATAGTTACACCAATGCCGGTGTTAACGATTCAACTTATATGATGTTATGGGAAGAGAATGCCTGGCATGATTTCTATTTAATTCATAATGAATATGATAATGATTTAAAGCTGACTACGGTCACAGATTTCTTTTGGATAAGTGAAGATTGGAGTCCTGATAAAAAAGAAATTTTTACGTATGATGAAGCGGGCTATTTAGGGACTTTTATTGAACAGAAGTGGAACGAGGAATTATGGCTTAACAGATTCCAATCAACTTATACCTATAATGAATGGGGGAGTGAACAATCTGTGTATGTAGAGATTTGGCAGGATGATTTGTGGGCAAATTATTCAATGAATAGTTGGGCCTTTGATGTTAATGGGAACGCACTGGAAGGTATGGTGTATTACTGGCAAGATGATTTGTGGCAGCATACACAAGACGCAGTATTGAATGTATATTTTGATTTAGGCCAAAATAGTGAACAGTTTTTTGGATATACTGTGGAAATTTCCTATAAATCCTTAACTGTTAGCACTCCTGAAAATAGGGAAGGGATGGAATTTTCAATATTTCCTAACCCGGCATCTTCCAAGTTCTATTTATCTGTTGATCAGGTAGATCATTCTGGTTCACCCATTGCAATTGCCATTGCAGATTTAAAGGGAAGAGTGATAATGCACAACATTTTTTATTCTTCTCCAGCAGTTACACAATTCGAAGTGGATGCAAGCCATTTATCAGATGGGGTTTATTTTGTAACGCTTAGGTCTGATGCTACATTTTCGACCAGGAAACTGATAGTAAATCGATAAAATTGAATAAATGAAAATAAATAAGTAATAGATAAACATTAAATTTAACAACCATGAAAAAGTTCTATCACATTTTAAGTTTGTTACTCCTTGGTTTACTTTTGGGAGGCCAACAAACATTTGCTCAAAACCCTGCACCTGAGGTGGAAGTAATTCAACCCAGTGTAAGTGGAATTGAATGGGTTTATGGAGAAACCTATTTAATCTCCTGGGTGGATAATTTTATACAGGAAGTAGATATCTATCTTGTTGATTATACCATTCCGGCAAACCCTGTTGAATTATTGCTTGCAGAGGAAGTTGAAGGATCAACCTGGAGTTGGAAAATCGACAACCCTGGAATTAATATAGGAGGCACAAAATTTAAGATCAGGGTTCAAAGCACTGTTAACGGTATTTATCAAGATGAGAGTAACAAGTATTTTAAAATTCTTGCTGCTGCCAGTGATGCCTTTATTTTTGTTGAACAGCCTAATGTAAACGGAATAGAAATACAAATAGGAACCCAGTACCTCATCTCCTGGAATCATAATGTTTCGGGTACCTTTACCATCGAATTGTTTGATAAGGATGGCAATGCAGTGAATCACACCACCAGTGGGGATAATATCATTGCTGCTGGTGTAGAAGCATCAACCTATGTTTGGAACACAACAGGCTGGCCCGAAGGTGATAACCTCAGGGTTCATATCACTAGTGACGACTTCCCAACTGTAACTGATCGTAGTAATAAGAACTTCAAACTCTCTGCTTCTGTCGGTTCAATCACCGTATTGCAGCCTAACACAAACGGAATAGTTTGGGTTATTGGTAATCAATATTTCATTTCATGGAATGATAACCTGACCGAACCGGTTGATATTTTGTTAATGGATTATACAGTGCCTGCAAATCCGGTACAGATAGGTGCTCCACTGGCCGAAGATGTCACAGGTACAACCTGGATTTGGAATACTACCGGTTTTGCTGCTCACGACGCTTTAAGAATTCGTGTGCAAAGCTCGTTAGATCCAAACAATAACGACGACAGCAACAAAAACTTCAAATTGGTTGAATATACTGGTTCAATCACTGTAGAACAACCCAATGTAAATGGCATAGAATGGGTAATTGGCAATAAGTACCTGATTTCCTGGATTGATAATGTGGAAGGCGAGCTGGATATTTATTTGGTAAGTGATGCTACTTATGACGCAAATGAACCCCTTACCTGGATCGAGATAGCAACAAATGTTGTCGGCTCCACTTATGTATGGGATATAGATGATTCATTTGATCCGGGTGATGATTATCGTGTTATGGTGATTACTCCGGATGCATCCATCCGCGACCTGAGCAATAAAAAGTTTAAATTGGTTGAATATTTCGGTGAGATTACTGTAATTCAGCCTAGTGTAAGCGGGATAGAGTGGGTGATAGGAAACGAATACCTCATTTCGTGGACAGATAATGTTGAAGCACCTGTTGATATTGAGTTGATCAGTGAAGATCCCATTGTTCTTGCATCAGACAATGCTAATAATAGTCCATATGGTGATGGCCTGGATCATGGAGATAATGGTGGTTTTGGTTTTAAACCCTGGGAAATTTCTGCTTCGGGAAGTGGTCTTACGATGGTCGCTAATCCTGCTGATGGGAATATTGATGGCATGGATAACCCATCTTTTGGAATAGTTGCAAATGGTGCTGAAGTTGCCACTGATAACATATTAGCCTTACGTAAGTTCAACAATCCAATGGAAACAGAAAGTTATTTCACTTTCGACTGGGGAATTTATGGACCAAGTGGCTATAAGAGTTTTACCCTTTATGGAAACGATGGTACTGAAGAACTCGTCAAAATCTATATAGATAAGGCTACAAGTCATGTGATCTATATTACTTATAATGGAAATACAACACCTGTATTTAATAATCTTGGTGACAAAGTGATGTCTTTCTCGTTTGAATATACTATTGATGGTGATCTTCATATTATTGCAAATTCTCGGGATGGAATCGAAGCTGATTTTGATCAAACGTACACCATTACTACTGCACCCGACGCTATTAGTTTTTATGCAGAGGCTCAGTTAGCAGATGGAGTAAATGACATACTGCGTGTGAATTGGTTTAACAATCTGAAAATACACACTTATAAAGCCGATATCGCAACAGACGTAGTAGGTTCAACCTATGTTTGGAACACATCTGGTTATGGACCTGGAATCTACAAAGTAAGAGTGTTTAAGGGGGATATTGAGGACCTGAGCAATAAAACCTTTAAGCTGGTGCTTTCCGGTGGTGGTAACTTATCTTTCAACCAACCTTCAACAGGAGACTTATGGTACAAAGGTTTTGCTTACTGGATCATCTGGGAAGATGATATCATGGAGCCGCTTAATATTTATCTGAAGAATGTGGCCAATACTGTAAACAGAACAATTGCTACCGATTTTGAAGGAAGTATGATTGATTATACTGTTCCAACAAATAATACTGTGCCAGTAGGAACTGATTATTACATCCAGATTGTTAGTTCACTTGATCCCTCAATGATATTTAACAGCGGCGTTTTTGAAATTTCTGAGCCAATTATGGCAGGTATCTTCCCCAATCCGGCTTCTCAATATTTCAATGTGCTGTTTGATGCTCAGGTTGATGGTGTCTTTGATGTAACTATCTTTGACCGCTTCAACAACAGAATGATAGAAGCACGTCTTGATGCTGCTACCAAACAACATCGCATCAACACAGCCAACCTGCCTGATGGATTTTATTTTGTGCAGATGGTTAATGGTGATAAGACAATTACGAAGAAAATCGTCGTAAAGAACTAAGCAAACGTTTTTCATAATTGTAACAAAGACGGCTTCCGGTTTCGGAGGCCGTTTTTTTATCTGTTAACAAACCAAATTCCTGTAAATTTGCCAGCCTTATGGGATACCTGAAATCAAATCATTTGTTTGAGACCATCCATCCGGAAGTGATTTATCGCTTTACTGAGCGACCAGTTGTTGTTGGTGATCAGCTTACTGATTATCAAAATATTGGTGCTTTGATCAGACTTTCGGATAACCTGGGGGCTAAGGATTTGTTTTTTCTGGGTGAGGAGCCTGTAAAACAAATGACAAAGATTCGCAGAATTGCAGCCAGCAGCCACGGCAACCTGAACTGGAGTTTTTGCCAGGAAACGGAAATCCGGAAATTAGTTGCAGCTCCAGCTACCATTGTTGCACTTGAAACAGCACACGAAGCCAGTAGTCTTTTTGAGATTGAGCTACCCGAAAATCCTGTTTTCGTGGTGGGCAGCGAACGCTTTGGGATGAGTGAATACATGCTGGATCAGGCTGATATAGTGGTTTATATTCCTGTTCCCGGCCTCACGCGTTCGCTCAATGTAAGCCATGCTGCTGCTGTGCTCTTTTTTGAGTGGCTCAGGCAGATGCAGCATAAATTCAGAAATCAACTTATAAATGAAGTATAAACACCTTTTTTTCGATCTGGATCGCACCCTTTGGGATTTCGACAAAAGTGCCCAACAGACCTTTGCCCTGCTTTTTGAGAAGCATAAACTCAATCATAAAGGAGTTCCTGACCTGAAAACTTTTTTCAGTACTTACAACAAGCATAATGATGTGCTTTGGGAATCGTATCGCAATGGCGATTTGAAGAAAGAGATTTTGCGCGACCTGCGATTTGTCCATACGCTTGAGAGTTTTGGCATCGGGGATGAGGAGTTGGCTGTTACTTTATCAGAAGATTACCTTTATTATGCACCACGCACCGTTCATCTTTTTCCAGGTGCTGTGGAAGTGGTGAAACAGCTGTATCCTCATTTTGAGATGCATCTGATTACCAATGGTTTTGAAGAAGTTCAGCACATCAAAATCCAGACAGCAGGTCTCGAGCCTTATTTTAATAAAGTGATTACCTCCGAAGCTGCCGGCGTTAAAAAGCCTGACCCAAAGATATTTGAATATGCTTTATACCTGACTGGTGCCAGCAAAAGTGAGAGTCTGATGATTGGAGACGATCTGGAAGTTGATATTCTGGGAGCGCAGAGTTTTGGGATGGATCAAATTTACTTTAATCCGGAAAGCTTGCCACATCAGGAGAAACCTAGTTTTGAGATCCGACATCTGAATGAAATTCCGGATATATTAGCTTTGAAACTCTGATTGATCAGGCAACTGATTTTTTGAGACTGGCAATGATTGTTTTTCGTGCCTTTACTTTTTGTCCCATTTCCACCTCTATGGTGGCATCAGTTGGAAGAAAGAAATCGACCCTGGAGCCAAAACGGATTATTCCAAATTCTTTTCCGGGCAAGGCCTTCTCGCCCTTTTTAGCATAATTGATGATGCGTCTGGCCAATACTCCTGCCACCTGACGCATAAGCAATTCCTGCCCGTCATTAGCCCGAACAACCACAGTATTTCGTTCGTTCTCGGTAGAGGATTTGGGATGATAAGCTACTAAAAATTTCCCCGGATGGTATCGTACATAACTTACCTCACCTGCAATTGGATACCAGTTAACATGCACATTAAATGGCGACATAAAAACAGAAACCTGTATGCGTCTGTCTTTGAAGTACTCCGGCTCATCTACTTCTTCAATAGCTACTATCGTCCCGTCGGCAGCAGAAACAACCTGATTATCATCCCTATCGATTGGTTTACGATGTGGCACTCTGAAAAAAGCAATTGTCCAAATCAGCCAACCGGCAAACAGCAAATGTATCACGTAATGAAACCATTGCTGAACTGGAAAAGAGAGGTTAAGCGCACTAATTAAAAGTGTGATAATCAGCAAGGTGAGAAAAATAATCTTATAGCCTTCGCGATGAATGTGCATCAGTGTATGAGTATTAGATAGACAAAAACAAAGGGAACTGCAAAAAAGCTTGCATCAAAGCGATCGAGTATGCCGCCATGTCCGGGTATGAGTTTTCCGGAGTCTTTAACTCCTGCCTGTCTTTTGAGCATAGATTCGACCAGATCGCCCAAACTTCCTGTAATCACTACTAAAAAGGCTATTATCGCAGCTTTTTCAAGTGATACCAGACCGGTAAAATGACTAAAAATCAAAGCCGATACCAAGGTAAGAACCAAGCCACCAATACTTCCTTCCCAGCTTTTTTTGGGGGAGATTCGTTCGAACAAGCGATGTCGTCCAAATTTTATCCCGACAAGATAAGCGAAAATATCATTGAGCCACACTAAAATAATGACAGACAAAAGCAGATGGGCACCAGCTAATTCACCAACAATCGCTTCGTTATAAAAGAATAGCATCAACCCGGCAGGCATTGCAACCATCAAAAATGAAGGCCAGTAAACGCCAGCCATATCAGTGAATGTATAGCGTTGGTTAAATAAGGCATGAAGAAATGGAAAAAGTAAAAGTAAAAGTGAGCTAATCAAAAACCTGACCGGTAACAACCCTAGTGCAGTGGTTGCCATCAGACAAAAGAGTAGAACGGGCAGAAGGATCATCAGGAATTTGTCGCTTCGAACTGGATTTGACTTAACTCTAAGTCGAATCATTTCATCAGCACCAATAATTACGACTGCAATGAGCAAGATAGCAAGTAGCCATTTGCTGGTGAGGATGCTGCCTGCGACCATTATCGCAAAAAAAAGACCGTACACAGTACGGATGACTAAATCTTTCATGTCAGTTGCGTGCTTACGAATGCTTTCGCAGTGCGCCACAAAAATACACTATTTTTCAGAAATACAGTATTTTCTATGTGTTCCAGCTATTCACTTATGGAAAAAACCACCGATTTTCAGATATCATCGATTAAAAACAGTATGAGCTCTTTTGGGCCATGAGCACCCATCACCAGTGTTTTCTCAATATCTGCTGTTCGACTGGGGCCAGTAATAAATACCAGCTGCGAAGGCAGTGTATCAGGATAAAGCTGTCTGATATCCTGAAGAGCATTTTTAAGCGAGCCAACTACCTGCGATGCATAACCCAAAACGAGTTGCACTTCGGGAAAAGCAATGGCCATGCGACTTCCTGATTTTTGATCTGAAAGCAATATGCTTCCATTTTGTGCAATCAGACGCTCACAAACGGTTAGCCCAACCAATTGTTTGCTATCCTTTACCGGAACCTCTGCAAACGATAGTTCACCAGCCTTAAGCACTTGTTTAACTTTATTGCTTTGTGTCCAGATGGTATCCCAGCCTCTTTCCTGCATCAGGGTTTGCAGGTAGCCCAAAAACTGATTTTCATTTTCGCAATACACAAATTGCCCGCCTGCCTGGATCAATGCTTTTGCGAAGGCTACCTCAAGTCCTTCTTTTTCATCTATTGGTTTTAGAACACTGCTGCTTATATCCACATCAGGGTAAGGTAGCGACGTTTTTTCAATCAAGGCATTTCTGATTTTTGTCAGAATTTGTTCGCGTGATGTGCTTTCTTTCATCTTTTCGATTCGGGATAAAAGTACTATGATTTTGGCGTAGGAACTACCTGTGGTTGTTCCTCGTCATCTGACAATTTCATTTGATTTTCAGTATCATGAGCATTTTTAGTCTTATCTGATTCAGTTGTTGTATCTGGACCGTTTGCAGCTGTTTCAGTCTTTTCTTCGGATTTATTTTCCGATACCACTTTCTTTGGCAAAGGACGTTCTTCTTTGATCCAGGGGCGCTTTCCAAAGATAGTCTCAAGGTCTTCACCAAAAATCACTTCTTTCTCGAGCAACTTTTCAGCAAGTTTAGTGAGGCCGTCTTTATGTTCGCTCAATATTTTCAATGCTCTTTGATAAGCTTTTTCAACCATATCGCTGATCTCGCTGTCAATTACCTCATTGGTTTTTTCGCTGAAGGGCTTGTTGAAAGCATATTCCTGCTGTCCGGTGGAATCGTAAAAACTAACATTTCCAATTTTTTCACTTAATCCATAGTATGTCACCATTGCATAGGCCTGTTTGGTCACTTTTTCGAGGTCGCTCAGGGCTCCTGTGGAAATCTGACCAAAGATTACTTTTTCGGCAGCTCTTCCACCAAGAGCAGCTGTCATTTCGTCAAACATCTGATTGTAGGTTGTTATCTGACGTTCTTCGGGAAGATACCAGGCAGCACCTAATGATTTTCCGCGGGGAACGATTGTAACTTTTACCAGTGGATGCGCATGTTCGAGCAGCCAACTCACCGAGGCATGTCCGGCCTCATGAAATGCAACCACCTTTTTCTCTGATGGAGAAATAATTTTATTTTTCTTTTCCAATCCACCGATGATACGGTCGATGGCATCCATAAAATCTTGTTTGTTAATCGATTCCCTGTTGCGTCGTGCAGCTATAAGGGCTGCCTCGTTGCACACATTGGCGATATCGGCACCTGAAAAACCGGGCGTTTGCTTGGCCAGGAATTCTTTATCGACATTGGGATCAAGCTTTAGCGGACGCATATGCACTTCAAAAATTTCTTTACGTCCTTCCAAATCAGGTAGTTCTACATAAATCTGACGATCAAAGCGGCCTGCGCGCATCAGGGCTCTGTCGAGAATATCAGCCCTGTTGGTGGCTGCTAAAACGATGACACCTGAGTTGGTTCCAAAACCATCCATTTCGGTAAGTAACTGATTTAAAGTGTTCTCGCGCTCATCATTAGCCCCTGTAGCCGGATTTTTACCTCTGGCACGTCCGATTGCATCTATTTCATCGATAAAGATGATACAGGGTGATTTTTCTTTGGCTTGTTTAAAAAGATCGCGAACACGTGAGGCACCCACACCCACAAACATTTCCACGAAATCGGATCCTGAAATGCTGTAAAAGGGAACATGGGCTTCGCCGGCAACTGATTTGGCAAGAAGTGTTTTACCGGTTCCGGGAGGACCAACCAGCAGGACACCTTTAGGGATTTTACCTCCAAGCTTGGTATATTTTTCGGGGGTGCGCAGAAAATCAACGATTTCCATGATTTCTACCTTGGCTTCTTCGAGTCCGGCAACATCTTTAAAAGTGACGTTTACGTTGGTATTCTTATCAAAGAGTTGTGCTTTTGACTTGCCGATATTAAATATTTGGCCTCCTGCGCCGCCACCACCACGGCTCATCATCCGCATGATGAAAAACCAAACGCCTATAAGTAAGGCTATCGGAAGGATCCAACCTAAAATTTCTCCACTCCAGTTGCGTCGGTTTACATTGTTAATATATATGGGATTCGTCTGGCCTTCCTGTGCTGCCATGATGTCTTTTTCGAAACCTTCGATTGAGCCGATGCGATAGATATAGTCAGGCGTGGAACCACCAAGGCTTTCTGAAACTCCTCCGCCATCCTTATCGGGGAAATATTTTTTTCGGGCATCACTTGTGAGGTAAACTTCGGCGATCTCGCGATTGACCAGATCAATTTTAGAAATTTCCTGTTCCTGAAGCATCTGCAACAACTCACCCTTATTAAGGTCTTTAGAGCCTGTATCCCAGTTAATCAGCTGTAAGCCAACAAATACAAGGGCCAGCAAACCGTATATCCAATAAAAATTAAACTTAGGTTTATTTTCACCTTGTTTTGGTGCTTTGTTTTTGTTTTCGTTTTGTGTTTCTTTCATTTTTGTCTTCTGAAGTAAAAGTCTTAATCCTCATCGTTGTAGGTAGTAGCTTTGGCATCGGCCCAGAGCGACTCGAGCCGGTAGAAAGTACGTGTATTATCGAGGAAAATGTGAACCACCACATCAACATAGTCTAACAAAATCCATTCCGAATTTTCGAAGCCTTCCTTGTTGTAAGCAATAGCACCACACTCTTTTTTTACATTTTCCAGAATTTTTTCAGCAATAGCATCCACCTGTGTATGCGAACTGCCATGACATATCAGGAAATAATCTGTAACTGCACTTCCAATTTTTTTTAAATCCAGGGCTACAATGTCTTTCCCTTTTCCTTCCTGCATGGTCTTTACCGCCACTTCCAGGATGTTTTCGGCATTATCTGACTGATGTCTGATTCTCATGAACGGGTTAATTTTAAATAAAGAACAAAATTAGGCTTTTTTGGTTTAACTGCATTCAGCCTTTTTGTAGCGATTGCTGAACGATGTCATACAAAGAAAAACTAATTTTGCCTAAATACTGAGCTGAAATGAGGCAAGTGATTTTTCAAAACTTCCGGGTATTATTTATTGACGAAATTGATTCGACCAATCAATGGATGCAAAACAGGATAAAGTCGGGAGTATCGATTTCAGATCTGGTGCTATGTGCTGATTATCAAACTTCCGGAAAGGGCATGGGCGAGAATCACTGGCACAGCGAAAAGGGTAAAAATCTCTTGTTTAGCCTTGGGATGGATGCCGGATTTATAGCAGCCTCAGCACAGTTTTTAATTACACAGATCATTGCATTGGCTGTTGTTGACGAATTGTCAGCACTTACCCGGGAGAAAGATTTTAGGATTAAGTGGCCAAACGACATTTTTTATCAGCGGAAGAAGCTGGGAGGAGTCCTGATTTCAAACACTATCCGTAATGGACAATTAGATGAATCGGTGATAGGAGTTGGGTTGAATATTAATCAGGCTAATTTTCCGGAGTGGATTCCACGGCCAGTTTCATTGCGTCAGATAGTTGATAGGGAGTTTGATCTGCAGAAAATTTTAAAAGGAATTTTGAGGCGTTTCAGATATAGGGTTAATCAGGCGCAATCAATGGAAGGTTTAGGTATAATCAACAATGAGTATCATCAAAAGTTGTTCAGGATAGGGGAGTGGCATAGGTATAAAATCAAGGAGGAAATAGCAGAACTAAGGATAAAAGGTATTGGTGAATATGGCATGCTGGTGATGGAAACCCGTGAGGGCAAAACCATCCCTTGCGATTTTAAAACGATACGATTTTTATTTTAAAACGAAGTGCGTTAAAACCTTTGAGCAGAAAGTTTGTCAGCCATGATCTCTACCAGATTTTGCAACGGACGTTTTGCCATCATGGCCAGCATCGGGTTGAGGTCGGCTTGCAGTTGTATCTTGGCTTGGGTTGTGCCTTCTGATTCCCGGAGGTGCGCCATCAGCTCAAACTCGAAAGGGCTTTTCCCATCCGGAACCAGTCTGATCAGTTTTGGTTCTACAGCTTGATCCACTTTTAAGCTCAGGCTTGTCATGCCTTTGATGGTGAACGAACATTTTTGGCCTTCAGCCTTATAATCGATAATTTGTTCAGGCATTAGCTTTTCCAGATTACGCAGGTCATTCAGAAAACTAAAAACCTGCGTTGCGGATGCGTTAATATTTTGCCATTTACTCTCAAAATCCATCTTACAAATTATTTATTGTTGATTACTCCAGGTTTCGGGATTGAGGCGCCATTGAATGAGCGATTGCAGGTCTTTTTCGGTGATATAATTTTCTTCACTGGCTTTGCGGATCAGGCTTTCGTAATCGGTTAAGGTGGTAAGCTCACATTTCGTCGTTTTAAAATTCTCTTCGGACTGTTGCAAACCGTAAGTAAAAATGGCCATCATGCCTTTAACTTCAAGACCTCTCTGGCGCAAGGCATCAACAGCTTTGAGGCTGCTGCCACCGGTCGAAACAAGGTCTTCGATCACCACAGCCGACTGGCCTTTTTCTACAATGCCTTCCACCTGATTATGCAATCCGTGCGATTTTTTATCAGAACGCACGTAGGCAAAAGGCAGCCCGAGTTCCTGCGCAATCAGAGCCCCTTGTGCTATGCCACCTGTTGCCACGCCAACTATAATATCCGGCTTGTCATATTTTTCCAGTATGGCCTGCACAAATTGCTGCCTGATGTGTGTCCTGATCTTTGGATAGGATAGCGTGATACGGTTATCGCAATATATCGGACTTTTTAATCCGGATGCCCAGGTGAAAGGCTTTGCCGGACTTAATTTTATCGCTTTGATCTGGAGCAGAAAACCAGCTAATATGGCAGCTTCATCATCTTTGAAAATCATAAAATCAATTTTTTTTGAACACCTGATTATATTTATTATGGGCAAGAAACAGCTTATTAGCTTTAACTTTGGGGGCTCAGTGAATATTGTTAATCCTGAAAATTAATGCTGCAAATGTATAAAGTTTTTCACGAAAACAGATGCCTTGGTTTATACCAAACTGAATTCGAAAATAGCGATTCCTATTCGATTGAAAAGCAAACTGGATGGGATCGCAGCTTGATTCAAATTCGTAATTGGCTGGAAGATGCTAATGAATCTAATGACTTGAATATTAATACATACAGCTTCGATCCTGTAAAATTATTGAATGCCGTTTTTGAGACAAAATGTGCTGCAGGAGGGATCGTATATTATAAGGATTCGCTTGTTATCATTGAGCGTAACGGACTTCCTGATCTGCCAAAAGGCCACCTCGAAAAAGATGAAGAGGAAGCTGTAGCTGCATTGCGTGAAGTGGAAGAAGAAACTGGTTTGCACAAAATTATTTTGCTGGATAAGGCAGGCGAAAGCTTTCATTGTTATCAGCTGGAAAAGCGTTGGATTTTGAAAAGAACCGCCTGGTACACTATGTTATTGGATGGTGATTTTGAACCCCAACCGCAGAAAGAAGAAGGAATTACGGCAGTTAGGTTAATTAATAAATCACAGCTGGATGAATTTTTAAACAGTACATTTCGTTCTGTAAGAGAAACATTAGGCCCGATCATAAATGCACACAAAAATGGAATGTTCACCTAAGTGATGGGGAAAATAATTTTGTTGTAGTTTAGCTTTTTCAAAACCCAGAAGCATGAAGAAAATTGCTGTTTTTCCGGGATCGTTTGATCCGCTTACGCTTGGTCACGAATCACTGGTGTTGAGAGCCATACCTTTGTTTGATGAAATAGTCATTGCTATAGGCATCAATGCATTAAAGACGTATTATTTCCCTCTGGAGAAAAGAAAAGCCTGGATTGAAAAAGTGTTCAAAGATTATCCAACAATAAAAGTCACAACCTACACAGGTCTTACAGTGGATTATTGCCGCAAACTGAACGCTCATTATATATTGCGAGGTTTGCGTACATCCGCCGATTTTGAATTTGAACGCAGCATTGGGCAGGTGAATAAGAAATTGTTTCCTGAGATTGAAACGGTTTTTCTGCTCACCACACCCGAATTGACTGCCATCACCTCCAGTGTGATACGCGATGTGGTGCGTAATAATGGTGATGCCTCTCAATTTGTGCCCGGGGGGGTAGATCTTACAATATAGTTTTTGTGTAATCGTTTGAGTTGCCAGGAGGCAAAACATGTTGAATAGAATTTTATTGTTTGTAGGCTTATTGCTGGTCATCGATCTACATGCCCGGCAGCTTGAAATTAGCGGACAGTGTAATCAACAGGGCGCGCTGATCCGATTGATTGAGTACAAGGATCTGCTGAATCTTCATGGAGAAACTATTGTTGAAACTCATGCCGATGAAAAGGGGGGTTTTCAAATACAGGCAGAAATTTCTCAAATCGGAGTCTTCGAACTGGCCATTGATTTAGAGCGTATTATGTTGGTTTTGAAGCCAGGTGCCCGGTATGATTTTACCATTCAAATTGACAAGGATCAGCAGAATAATTCTTATTTCGATAAGTCACATCCGGCATTAATCATCAATATAGCTGAGGATGATGGTTTGCAATTCCAATTGGAAAGTATTGACAGATTGGTGAATAATTTTGCGCTGGATCACTTTAAGGAATTGTACCAACTCAGGAGGTATGGTTTGCTTGATACACTAAACCGGCAGCTGAAAGATGTACTTTCAGTCTTTGATTCTGACTATACCAAAATATACGCCCGCTACAAATATGCCGCCCTCGAAATGGCAGTGAGACGAAATGGCGGCAGGCAAATTATCGCAGAATATTTTGCCGCCCAGCCAATTTATTTTCACCTTGAGCCTTATATGAGTTTGTTCAAAGAAATTTTTAAGGATTATCTGTTGCATAACCGATCCATCAATACAACAGAATTATTGGCCATCCAGCCTGGCGAATATAACTCCTGGCGTGATCTTTTGCGTGGCGATACTTTATTAAGTAAGGATACAGAATTGGCTGATCTTATTATTATTCAGTCGCTTAAAGATTTTTATTACAATCCACGATTCAACCGTGTGGCCGTGCGCAATTATTTGGAAGTGCTCTCCGCTAAAGCAAAGAATCAATTTCTGCAAAATCTTGCATCAAATGCCCTGGTTGAATTTGACAGATTGGCAGCCGGAACAAAAGCACCTGATTTTATGTTACCGGATGCAGCCGGAAAAACAAAGCAATTATCAGATTACAAAGGTTCATCGGTGATGCTTGTCTTTGTTGATGAAAGCTGTCCGGTCTGTGAGCTGTTGTTTCAAAATCTGGAGGAAATGCAGGAAGCTTTTGAAAAGAAATTCCGGATTGTGGTGCTTGCCTGGGAGCAAAAACCCTTTTATGCCAATTACCTCAGTGGGATGGGCTTCGAATGGGAAGTGCTCACCATAAGCCATGAGAAAATCTTATTGCTGGAAGATTATAACATCCGAACCTTTCCTGAGTTAGTGCTTGTTGATCCAAACGGAAAAATTGGCATGGCACCTCTTCCATCCGAAGAGATAGCTATGAAATATCACCTTAACCGTTTGCTCAGCAAATATTGAGAAATTGAAAACAGAACAATTCAGGGATTTATTCGCCCATATTAATTTAAACACTTTAACTTTGCCAATCGAACACTATTCAGCGCAATGGAATGATAGTTGCTGATTGGTATGAATTGCAAATTAGATACAACCTGATAATCCTATGTTTGGTTTAATAAAAAAAATGTTAGGCGATAAATCCACCCGCGATTTAAAAGCCATCAAACCTTTACTTGACAAGACCTTAGCAGCGTACGAAAATATTAAGCAACTTGATACTGACGCTTTAAGAGCCAAGACGAATGTGTTTAAAAGCATCATTCAAGAAGCCGTTTCTGCAGAAATAAAGGAAATCGAAAGTCTTCATCAGCAGATCGATACAAATCCGGATTTGGAATCGGCAGAAAAGGAGAAAATATACGAGCAGATTGACAAGCTCGAAAAGATTCAGTACGAAAAGACGGAGACAGTTCTTACTGAAATTTTGCCAGATGCATTCTCAGTGATGAAAGAAACCGCGCGTCGCTTCAAGGAGAACGAGATTGTTGAAGTTACAGCCAACAAAATGGATCGTGAGCTGGCATCCAGATATGCGCATATCGAAATAAAAGGTGATAAGGCGTTGTATCGCAACAGCTGGGTGGCTGGTGGCAATACGATCACCTGGGATATGGTACACTACGATGTTCAGCTTATTGGAGGTATAGTGTTGCACCAGGGGAAAATTGCCGAGATGGCTACCGGTGAGGGTAAAACACTGGTAGCTACTTTGCCGGTTTATCTGAATGCACTGGCCGGAAAGGGCGTACACCTTGTTACTGTGAACGATTACCTGGCCAAGCGCGACTCCGAATGGATGGGTGCCATCTATGAGTTTCTTGGACTAACTGTGGATTGTATCGACAAGCACGAGCCTAATTCAGCCGCCCGTCGAAAAGCTTACCTGGCTGATATCACTTATGGCACAAACAATGAGTTTGGTTTCGACTACCTACGCGACAATATGACAGGCAATCCAGACGAGCTGGTGCAGCGCAAACATCATTATACCATTGTGGATGAGGTGGATTCAGTTTTGATCGATGATGCTCGTACACCATTGATTATAAGTGGCCCCACGCCCAGAGGTGACCATCAGGAGTTTGACGCCCTGAAACCGGACGTGGTAAAACTCTTCAATGCGCAAAAAACACTGGTGAGTGGAATATTGGCTGAAGCCAAAAAAATTCTACATTCAGGTGCTAAAGATGCCGACACCAAAAAAGGTGGCGATTTGCTCTTCAGAGCCTATCGGGGTTTGCCAAAAAATCATGCTTTGATCAAGTTTCTAAGCGAAGAAGGTATGCGTTCGCTCATGCAAAAAACAGAAAGTTTTTATCTGCAGGAGCAAGCCAAAAACATGCACCTCATTGATGACGAGCTGTATTTTGTGATCGACGAAAAACATAATTCTGTTGATCTAACCGAAAAAGGTATTGACCTGCTGACCGCCTCTTATAACGATCCTGACTTCTTTATCCTGCCGGATATTGGTGCAACCATTGCAGACCTGGAGAAACTTCAACTGAAAGAAGATGAATTGCTGGAACGCAAAAGTGAGATGATCCGGAATTTCACCCTAAAATCTGAGCGTTTGCATACTGTTCATCAGCTTCTGAAAGCCTATACGCTTTTTGAGAAGGATGTGGAATACGTGATCATGGATAACAAGATAAAGATCGTTGATGAGCAAACCGGTCGTATCATGGAAGGCCGCCGCTATTCGGATGGTTTACATCAGGCGATTGAAGCAAAGGAAAACGTTAAGATTGAGGCAGCCACGCAAACTTATGCCACCATCACCCTTCAGAATTATTTCAGGATGTACAGCAAGCTGGCGGGTATGACTGGTACTGCCGAAACAGAAGCAGGAGAGCTCTGGGATATCTACAAGCTTGACGTAGTGGTTATTCCGACAAATAAACCTATTGCCCGCGACGATCGTCAGGATCTGGTTTACAAAACCAAGCGCGAGAAGTTTAATGCCGTAATCGATGAGATCGAAAGCCTCGTAAATGCCAGAAGACCTGTTTTGGTGGGAACTACCTCTGTTGAAACCTCTGAGCTTTTAGCTCGTATGCTGCAACGAAAAGGCATTGCCCACAATGTGCTTAACGCCAAGCTTCACGCCAAGGAAGCCCAGATAGTGAAGGAAGCCGGACAGGCTGGTACTGTGACGATTGCCACCAATATGGCAGGACGTGGTACGGATATCAAACTAGGAACCGGTGTGAAAGAAGCCGGAGGTCTGGCAATTATTGGTACCGAACGCCATGAATCGCGGCGTGTTGACAGACAGCTTCGAGGTAGGGCAGGACGTCAGGGCGACCCGGGTAGCTCACAGTTTTTTGTTTCGCTCGAAGACGACCTCATGCGTATGTTTGGCTCTGGAAGGATTGCAGGGCTAATGGACAGACTTGGCCTTAAAGAAGGTGAGGTGATTCAGCATTCCATGATCACCAAATCCATCGAAAGGGCACAGCGAAAAGTGGAAGAGAATAACTTTGGTGTTCGTAAGCGCTTGCTTGAGTATGACGATGTGATGAATGCACAGCGTGAGGTGATTTACAAAAAGCGTCGTCATGCACTGTTTGGCGAAAGGCTCTCTGTTGATATTTCTAATATGATGTACGATCTTGTGGAACAGATTGTTACGGATAATCTGGATAGTCGTGATTTTGAAAATTTCAAGCTGAGTCTGATCTCACAGGTGGGGATCGAATCTCCGGTGGATGAAGATCAGTTTTTTGCCTTAAAGGTGGAAGAGATAACAGAACAGATTTTTGCGCTGGCTGCTGTGCGATACCGCGAAAAAAACAAACGAATTGGGGAAAAGACCATGCCTGTGATCAAGGATGTTTTTGAACGGCAGAGCCAATACGAAAATATTGCTATCCCGATAACCGATGGCAACAAGGGGATGCAAGTTGTGGTAAATCTTAAAAAGGCTGTTGACAATGGTCCGCGCGAAGTAAGTCTTTCAATTGAGAAAAGCATTACACTCGGCCTTATTGACGATTCGTGGAAAGAGCATCTGCGCGAGCTTGACGACCTGAAACAATCTGTTCAAAATGCAACTTACGAGCAAAAGGATCCACTCCTGATCTATAAGTTTGAGTCGTTTGAGTTATTTAAAACGATGGTTCAAAAGATCAATCGGGAAGTGATCTCCTTTTTGATGCGTGCTGATATTCCGGTGCAGGATCCGGGCAGTGTGAAAGAAGCCCGTAAACCACGTGGACTCGACCGATCGCAAATGAAAGAAGAACGCTCCGACCTGCTTTCGCAGGCACATAGCAGAACGCAACAACAGGAAGTAACCCAGCCAATAGTTGCAGAGAAAAAAGTGGGACGTAATGAACCCTGTCCGTGCGGAAGTGGCAAAAAATATAAAAATTGTCACGGAAAGGTTACTTCCAACGCCTGATTGCTTATCTTTGTGACAGGTGGGTTTTTTAGTACACAATAAAATTCGATTCGGATGAAATCTGTGGTTTCTTTCTTGGCCTTGATCATGCTTCTGTTTTTATCATCATGTGTCAAAAACAGACCCGAGGGTGAGGATGTGAAGGTGTTTTCCTATACTGATCCCATAGTGAACCCACCCGATGAGTTTATGGTTGTTTTTAATACCTCCTGGGTGGGCGATCGCGTTGCAACTGTTAAGTTTGATTCAAATGCTGTCTGGATGATCGAAAAACTTGGCGATGGCCGGATTAATCTTTTCATGAGTAACGATAGTCTTAATTTGCCTGTAACTTATGCAGATACATTGGGATTGAGATCAGGAAAGGTTTACAGGATTATTGTGAACAATGTTTATACCAGCGAGTTCAATAATTTCTTTGTGGGGTTCGAAAAGCTTGATATTGCTTATGAGGGATTTGAGCCAAAATTCTGATTTTGCAATTTCAAATTTCCTGGTGTCTATCTTTAGATGGCAGGTGATTTTGTTGTTTTTATGTTGCATTCCTGCGCTAAAGGCTCAGGAATTGCAAAGCGAACGTCCTAAGCTGGGCTTGGTTTTGAGCGGTGGAGGTGCCAAAGGTTTTGCGCATATCGGAGCCATCAGGGTATTTGAAGAGGCAGGGCTCAAATTTGATTATATCGGTGGAACTTCCATGGGTAGTATTATCGGTGGGTTATATGCCCTGGGTTATCATCCGGATACCATGGTCAGAATAATTGGCAGACAAAATTGGAGTGACTTGATGGCCGACAGGCTACCACGCCGATTTATACCCATCGAAGAAAAAAATAATGCTGACCGCTTCGTAGCCACTTTTCCTATTAAGAGTCGCAAACTACAAATGCGGATGGGTATGTATAATGGTCAGCTGATCGAATCTCTGTTAGCCTATTATACCAGTCAGTCGTACAAGCATTATTATTTTAAGGATTTTCCGGTTCCCTTTGCTTGCATCGGAGCTGATCTTGAGAATGGCTCTTCTGTATTGCTCGATAGAGGCGTGCTTCATAAGGCTTTGCGTGCCAGCATGTCAATTCCAAGTTATTTTACGCCTGTTCGCTTCAACGACCGTTTCCTGGTTGATGGCGGTATAGTAAATAATTATCCGGTGGCTGATGTAAAAGCTATGGGAGCCGATGTGATTGTAGGGGTTGATGTTCAGTCGGGCCTGCTCCATCCGGAACAATTGAATTCGCTCGTAAAAATCATGAACCAGGTGGTAGCCTTTTATCGGATGGAAGCCAATAAGCTGGGTGTTGAGCAAACGGATATTTATGTGAAGCCGGATTTGGGAGATTTTGATGTGATGAGTTTTAGTGACAATGATAGCATCATCAAACTTGGAGAAGCAGCCGCACGTAAGGTGCTGCCACAGCTGAAACGTCTTGCAGATTCACTGGATCAGTTTGGACCCGGAAAAACCCGAAAACTGGATGCCAAACCAATAGATTCTGTTTTCGTAACATCTATACAATACAGGGGGTTGCAGAATGTTTCACGCGATTTTTTGGAAGGTGCATTAATGGTTGAGGCACGCACATGGCTTAAGATTACTGATTTGAGTTTGGGAATCCAACAGGCCTATGGCAGCGGCTTTTTCGAATCCGTGCATTATCATTTTTTGCCTGATATCGAGGGTGTTGTATTAGTTGTGGAGGTGGTTGAAGCTAGTTCGGGTCTCCTGGGAGCGGGCGTTCATTATGATTCTGATTACAAAGTTGCACTTCTGCTGAATGCTACCTTTAAGAATGTTATGATCAAAGGAACCAAGCTTTTTGTGGATTTAAACTTAGGCGAAAATCCCCGTATTTCTGGTTTTTACCTAATCGACAGGGGCAGAAAGCCTGGTTTTGGATTGCGCCTCACCAGCTTTGGACTCGATTTTAATCAGTATAGCGAGAATAATGTGGTGGATGTTTTCAGTACTAATCAAAATAAAATTGAACTCTTCACTCAGATCAGCCGTAAAAATACCTTACAGTTTCGTACAGGATTTGAGTTTGAATACATCAAAATGGTCTCAAATCTTGACCCGGGTTCCACCAACAGCTATAATTCCTTTTTAACGGCATTTGTTAACTGGCACGCCGACACCTACGATCGTTCAAGCTTTCCAACGCGTGGAATTCAATTCAATTTGAAAGGAAAATTTATTGTTCCCGTTAAGCAAAACTGGGAGGATGATATTTTTTCAAACGCCTGGATGTTCCAGATGAGATTTGCAAAAAACTCTCCGGTTTCCAGAAGGAGTACCATTCGTACAACAATCAATGCTGGCTTTACTATTAAAGATGATCTCCCACCACCACAACATTGGTTTGTTCTGGGTGGACAATCTCATGGTAGTTATTACGATGGATTTATCCCTTTCACAGGTTTACGATTTGTTGAACAGGTTGGATTATATAACCTGGTTGGAAGCTTTGTCTGGCAGTATCAGTTCCATCGCAAGTTTTATCTTACACTGAAATGGGATTTGGGTTACCTTTCTGACGATATGGAAGAAATGATGAGCGATCCGCAATTGATTTCCGGTTTTGGAATCACTGCAGGATACGACAGCTTTATTGGTCCGGTTGAATTCAGCCTGATGGGTTCAAACCAAAGCAGCGGCATGATCAACTTCCTGAATATTGGTTATTGGTTTTAAATTAACGAAAGATATGAAATACAAAAGAGTACTACTAAAACTGAGCGGCGAAGCCTTAATGGGCGAACAACAGTTTGGAATTGATCCGGCACGCCTTGATATTTATGCAAACGAAATTGAAATGGCTGCGCAACAAGGTGTTCAGATGGCCATTGTGATTGGCGGTGGAAATATTTTCAGAGGCTTGCAAGGAGCCAGCCAGGGTATGGATCGTGTGCAGGGCGACTACATGGGTATGTTGGCCACTGTGATCAATAGCATGGCTTTGCAGGCTTCACTTAAACAAAAAGGTGTTAAAACTGCATTACTATCAGGTGTTTACATTGACCGCATTGCTGATTCGATGAGTGCAAACAAAGCAATTGAATTGCTCGAAAATGGTCACGTAGTGATAATCAGTGGTGGCACGGGAAATCCTTTCTTCACAACAGATACAGCTGCTGCTTTACGGGGTGTTGAAATCCAGGCCGAAGTGCTATTGAAAGGAACACGGGTGGATGGCATTTATTCCGCTGATCCGGAAAAAGATGCCTCTGCTACAAAATATGATCAGATCACTTTTGAGGAAGCTTACAGCAAGCAGCTAAAAGTGATGGATCTTACTGCTTTTACCTTGTGCAGCGAAAACAAGCTTCCAATCCTTGTTTTTGATATGAATAAGCCTGGCAATCTGCTGGCCGTGCTTAAGGGTGAGGCCATTGGAACCATTGTTACTTCCTGAAATTGATACTGCAGGCACAACAATATTTTAAAAAGAACTGGCCACTTCTACTGATCTTACTGGTGGCAACAATTAGCCGTTTGTGGCAGCTTGAGCGGGTTCCGTTTATGCACGATGAGTTTAGTGCCTTGTTTCGCACACAATTTGGTAGTTTTATTGAGCTAATCCGCATCGGGGTGGTCGAAAACGATTCCCATCCGGCTGGCGTACAGATTTTTCTGTATTACTGGGTTAAATTGACAGGTTTCAATGAATTTTGGATCAAGCTGCCTTTTGCCTTGATGGGCATCGGATCTGTTTACTTAGTGTATAAAATTTCTAATCAATGGTTTAATGAGCTTTCGGCTTTGCTGAGTGCTGCTTTTTTTGCTGCTACACAATATGCAATTTTTTATAGTCAACTTGCCCGCCCTTATGCAGCCGGACAGTTTTTCGTTTTATTACTGGCCATACAATCATACGGATGGATTAATTTCAAGGTCGGCAAAAAGCATATTTTCTTTTTTGGAATCACAGCGGTTTTGGCTGCTTTTATGCATGCTTTTAGCCTGGCGCAAGCCGGACTGATAGTAGTTACCATGCTCTTTTTTGTGCCTACCCACAACCGCAAAGCTTTGTGGCTGGCAATTTTGTTGGCTTTTGTGATTTACCTGCTGCATATTCCTGTTTTCTGGCATCAGCTCAAAGCAGGCGGGATAGGAGGATGGCTCGGGGAACCTGCTCCCGACTTCTTTTTCAGGTTTGTGTTTTATGGATTTAACTATTCCTGGTATCTGTTGCTTACAGCTTTTGGATTCGTGTTCATCTCGTTGCTTGTCAGGCCGGGTTTGAGAACTATTCATCCAACTGCTCGCTGGATTGCAGTAATGTGGTTTCTGGTGCCTTTGCTGGTTGCCTGGTTGTATTCAGTTTATCGCACTCCGATTCTTCAGTTTAGTACACTTTATTTTTCGTTCCCGTTTTTAGTGATCTTCTTTTTTTCATTTATCAATGCAGAGAGTTTTAAACCAAAACAGTATGGACTTTTAGTGATTGTGATGCTTGTTGCTGCTTTGGGTTCAACTATTTTTGAGCGACAACACTTTAAACTTATGCAGCATCAGGGTTTTGACCAGATGGCACTTGAGATGAAGGCTGCCAGTGAAAAATATGCTGATCGTTTGGCTTTGGCCACTCGAAATGCTACTCCAGCCATGGGTGAGTTTTATCAGAAAAAACTAGGGCTGCATGATGTAAAGCACTTTTCGAAGCACCAGACCATTCAGGAGTATGGCGATTGGTTGCAGCATCAGCAAGAAGAAATTTTGGGTTTTGGCTGGACCGATTATGCACCTGCTGAGTGGGAGCTAATGACGGCTGTTCATTATCCGCAGATTCTTGATGAGGATGCCTGGTTCAATGCTTATTGGAGGTTGGCGGGTAAAGCTCAACTTACTGATTGTATAAATTGTCTTGTTGACATTCCCTTGTCACAGGATAGGGTTTTCGATTCTAAAAGGATTTATGGCAATGCCTGGGTGCCGGATACATCTCTGATTAAGCGCAACACCCAGATTTTTGGTGTGGCAGCCAAATTGCGTCATGACGAACCAATACGTGAATTACGGTTAGTTATAGAGTTGCGCGACAGCAAAACAGATAGTTTGTTGCATTGGCAGGCCGGCACAGATCTTTCGGCCTGGAGAACAGACACAGCCAGTATCTGGCTTTCGGCTTTACGATTCTCGGTGTTCACGAATGATACGCAGCAATGTACTATCCGTTCCTATCTTTGGAATGTTTCTGGCGAGAAATTTGAATTGGAGAAGGCGTATTTCTATACCCGTAAGGACCATCCTTTTATACTGGGCCTGATGGAGCCTCTCTGAGCTTGAGCACTGTATCTGTCGTCTGATATACAGCAAAGCAGGTTTTGTAATAATTGATCAATTTGTTTCCGGAAATTCTGTGATTTTACTTTTTGAACCACATTAACCGATGAAAAAAATCCTGTATATTTGCTCATGGGTTCTTAAAAAACGAATGTTATGACCGAAGAAGTAGAGTTTATCCTGGAATCGGCCAAGGAGCATATGGAAAATTCGATTATGCACCTCGAGAAAGAGTTTACAAAAATCAGGGCAGGGCAGTCGAGTCCGGCCATGCTAAGTGGTGTGATTGTGGAGTATTATGGCACACATGTGCCCATTGAGCAAACCGCCAACATCAACACTCCTGATCCACGGCAGATTATTGTTCAGCCATTTGATAAAAGCAGCATTGGTGCCATCGAAAAGGCTATCATGGCTGCTAATCTGGGTTTTAATCCAAGCAACGAAGGCGACCTTATCCGCATTAACGTTCCCCCACTTACCGAGGAACGTCGCAAGGAACTTGTGAAGCGTGCCAAAACCGAAGCAGAGGATGCGAAAATCAGTATTCGCACTGCCCGTCGTCAGGCCAACGAAGAAGCAAAAAAGCTTGAGAAAGATGGAATACCGGAAGATATGATTAAAAAACTCCTGGATGATATCCAGGAACTTACGGATAATTTTAGTAAGAAAGTTGATAGCCTCTTCGAGAAGAAAGAAAAGGATATTCTAACAGTGTGATGAATAACCTAAGGTTTTCGTTTTTTTAGCAAACGTAAAAGCAGCAATGCCCCGTTCATCATCAGGCTCGAAGACGAAAGCGCATAGGTGAATAAGGAATTCAGGATGTTGGAAGGCGTTAAAGCAGTTCCAAGATCCTGAACATGTTTTTGGATCAAAAGTTCGCTTTGTTCTAATTGTAATTGCATGATATCCAATTGTTTGTCCATGTCTTCCTTGTTGCGAACAGGTAACAAGACGGAGTCTCCCATTAGCTCCATTTTTTGTTGTTTCTGGTGTAGCTTCCGGATGATTGGATCCATCAGCAGGGGTTCGCGGAAATAGTAAATAATCAAGCCGAAAATCATGTACAACAAACTGATGATCAGAAAACCATGGTAATATGTGCCTATTTCGGAACCGTACCAGAACACAAAAGCAAAAGATAACATCAGCAAAATCATTGCAAAGATGCCTGCTAGTACAAGCATGGTTACCAACTGTGAAGCAAAATCTGACAATCGCCGGTTTAATTGTAATCCGGCATAGGCGATTTTTAAGTTGATGTATCTTTTGAGTTCGTTTCCGGCTTCCGAAATAGGTTTGGTGAAATTGTCCATAAATACTGAACTTAGGTTTAAACCACTTTAGCTTTTCGTGGTTTTCTTTTCTTTTGGCATTGCCTCAGCAATTTTTTCTTCAATGGATTCTTTTAGATGATCAATCTTTTCGGAGATGTCATCCTTGAACTCGTTTGTTTTTTCTGAAATTTTTCGTCTTGTTTCAGTTCCTTTGCCAGGAGCAAATAAAACTCCTGCCACTGCACCAGCAACGGCTCCAACAAAAAGACCAGTTGCAAAGACAAAAAATGTTTTAGATCCTGAATCACTCATAATATTTAGTTTTTAAGGGTTTTAAACAAAGGTAATAAAAATTAATCGAATTTCAAAGTTAAAGTTTAACATGTTTGTCAGGATTTTGTTCGGTAGTTTCTTCCTTAGGGTGATCAATCAGCATGTTTTCCGTCAATGCCTTAACAAACTTGAGCTGACTCAGAAACTGCCTGGCTATTACCCTGATAATCGTATAAGTAGGAATAGCGATTATCATTCCGGCAACGCCAAAAACTTTTCCGGCCATGATGATGACCAGAAGTATCTCGATGGGATGAGCCTTAACACTTTTTGAATAAATGATAGGCTGTAACAATATGTTATCTAGTAGATTAGCAATCACAAAGGTGCCAATGATGATTAAAGTAGTGATTAAAACAGCGTCATAATGTCCGGAACTGAGCACCGAAATAATGCCAAGTGTCACACCGATAGAAGCTCCGATTATTGGCCCAAGATAGGGGATGATGTTCATCAAACCGCCTAAAAAGCCAATTATGATGGCGTTTTGCACGCCAAATGCCGTTAGGATTATTGAGATAATGGTCATCATGGAGGCCAGCTCAAGCAGTATGCCTAACAGGTAGCGCGTTAGCAAAATGCGTGAATCGGTGAGCACAACCTGGACGTCTTTCACATATAATTCAGGCGTTACAGCCATAATGATTGATCGCAGCAGGTTTGGGTCTTTCAAAAAGAAAAAACTGAGAAACAATACAATAAAAATACCCATTAAAATGCTGGATGTTGCACTGATGAGATGACTAAAAAAGTTTGTGAAATGAGCCACATCTAACAATTGATTCAGTTGCTGTTCAAAAAACAGGTTAATGCTTTGATCAGCATTCAGCACATTGTAATCCACTAAAAAGGCATAAATTTTATTCAAAGGCTCCGAAAAATATGAACTCACGGCATCTGTATCGATATTGGCTATGATACGTGCCTGACTGCCAATGAGCGGGACGACAAACAAGATAAACAAGGCAAATACCATCACCATTGCAATTAGGCTTATGACGGCAGCTAAGGCGTTATTGATCCTGAAGCGATAGACATAAACCTTTTCAAGACGGCTTACCAAAGGCCTGCCTAAAAGGGATAATACTGCCGAAATGATGATATAAGTAAAGATATCCGAGAAATACCAGGCCATGATAATCATGAGAATCAAGCCTGTGAGTGGCTTCAGAAAACGGAAGAATGCATTCATAAAGATCAACAAAAGTTTGGATAAAGATATAACCTTTATGGTTTATTACAAATCATCTGTTCGATTCAGTTTGATTTGATTTTTTTCTACTCTTCTGTTTAGTGAATTGGTAATAAGGTACAAACCGGATTTTATCCTAATTAGTATAATTGTATTTCAGGAGGCACTTCGGCTGCGAAATTGTGGGGTTCGCGACCTTTGATTCCGGTTGTTATCGTGAGATGGTTTTGGGCTTTGCGTCAGGTTTGCATCAAAGGGGAAAGGATGGTTTTGAACCACCGGCACCCTTTTTCCAATCAGCTTTTCAATGTCGCGAAGATTAACTCTTTCTTCTTGTTCGCAGAAAGCGATAGCCGTACCTTCGAGTCCTGCTCTACCCGTACGCCCGATGCGATGAATATAGGTTTCAGGCACATCAGGAAGGTCAAAATTGAAAACGTGTGTCAGTTCGTCAATGTCGATTCCTCTGGCAGCGATATCAGTGGCTACCAACACCCGCAGGCTTCCTTTTTTGAAGTCGCTGAGGGCAGTTTGTCTGGCGGTCTGGCTTTTGTTGCCATGGATGGCGGCAGATTTCACCTGCATACCCAAAAGGTATTTCACCACGCGATTGGCTCCGTGTTTTGTTCTGGTAAATACCAGTGCGGTAGGAATGCCTTGCTCTTCTAGCAAATGATGCAGGAGTTTCGGTTTATCTTTTTTATTGGTATGATAAAGCCGTTGTTCAATTTTATCTACTGTTGAAGTAGGAGGTGTAACTTCCACTTTAACAGGAGATTGAAGCATCGATTGTGCCAGTTTTTCAATTACCGGCGTCATTGTAGCCGAGAAAAAGAGCGTTTGCCGTTTGGCCGGCAGATAAGCAATCACACGTTTCACATCGTGGATAAAGCCCATGTCGAGCATGCGATCTGCTTCGTCCAACACAAAGGTTTCCAGGTGATGTAATTTGATATAGCCCTGGCCAATCAAGTCGAGTAGCCGACCCGGGGTTGCTACAAGCACCTCGACTCCGCTACTTAGTGCCTTCACCTGAGGAACCTGCGAAACACCACCAAAAATGACCGTATGTTTCAGCCTGGTAAATTTACTGTAAGCCTTAAAGCTTTCATCTATTTGAATCGCCAGCTCGCGTGTTGGCGTAAGTATGAGCGCACGAATGCCCTTGTGCGATTTTCTGTCGTTATACATATGTTGAATGATCGGCAGGGCAAAAGCAGCTGTTTTTCCGGTTCCGGTTTGGGCACAGCCCTGAATATCGCGTCCGGCTAAAACCACTGGAATAGCCTGATGCTGAATGGGAGTTGGTGTGTTATATCCCTCAGCAGTTAGTGCCTGAAGAATAGGTTCTATGAGATTGAGTTTTTGAAAAGTCATGAAATTTGAAGTAAATGGAGCCGGAAAAGACGATGCATTTTCTGCGCCGGCAGTAAGATTTTAAATTGATTACGGCTAACAACCTGCCGTTTTCGTAATGGCTACGAAGCGGCAAAGGTAGTTTATTAATTAATGTGAAAGGGTTTTATTTATGACGCCACGATTATCCGACTCTTTTAGCTAAAAAAAATCCCGAACAACAAGCTGTTATTCAGGATTTAAGACTTTTTCGAAAGGAAGATTTAACTCATGATTTCTTTTAGGAATACGGGTGTAATTGTCGGGAAGCAAAAAATTATCACAAAAGTTGATGCCTTACTGAATATCAATTCATTCGAAACCAATAATCAACAACAAAGAATAAACGCTTACAAAATTTACTGCCGCATGATCTTTTCCAGTTTTTTTCCTTTTGCCAATTCATCAACCAATTTATCCAGATACCTGGCCTGTCGGGTGAGTGGATTTTCAATTTCTTCTATCCGGTATCCGCAAATGACACCTTTGATGAGCGGAGCGTTGGGATGCAAATGGGCTTGCTTAAAAAATGTTTCAAAGGTGGCATTGTCATTAATCAATTCCTGAAGTTTATGTTCATCAAAGCCGGTAAGCCAGGCAATTACCTGATCCAGCTCGGCTTTGGTACGGCCTTTACGCTCTACCTTTGTGATGTAATGCGGATAAACAGAAGCAAAGGTCATTTTGGCAATGCGTTCGTTATGTTCGGGTGTAGTTTTCATTTGAATTTGATGTTTTTTTATTGAGGTGAACTAATCGTACGATTTTAAGATCGGTTTCAAATCACATCTCAACCATTTTCAGAAGGGTATTCCAGTTTCGTGTGGTGATATTTTTGCCAAAAATATTTTCGAGGACTTTCATTCCATCCGGTGTTTTGGTTTTCGATAAATCCAACACACTGCAAATGCAATTTTTGTGGATTGAAATGATTTCAAATCCCCCATCATCGCTCCGGTATGGTAGGGACTTATCTGTATGAGCTCTTGTTTTTAAAAAGCTTACATACAGCCTTAAATCCGCATGAAGTGAAATGGCTTCAAAAGGGTTTTTCTGTATCAACTCAAGTAGTTCGTTTTTTGTTTTTAAGATCAAGGGAATAGGAAACTTAAAATACTGATTTAGATGCGTTTCGATCTTTGATTCCAGATTCTCAATAGTAGATTGGTCAGTTTCAAAAACCATATTTCCGGAATTGAGCAGTGTTTTCACATTTGCGAAACCCATGTCATTTAAGATATGCCGAAGTTCAGCCATGGGCACTTTGTGATGCCCGCCTACGTTGATCCCTCTTAAATAGCCCAGTATTGTTATTTTATTTGTATTCTTCATATGTATCCTTTTGTAACTTAAGCTTACTAGTTTTTCGAAGTCATTTGCATAAAAATGAAACTCAAAACTAATCAAATTATTTTTTCTGTCTGGCCTTGAGAATCTCAGATTACTGTTTGCTGAAGACAGATAAATATGATTTTGTCTCTGCAGAACCGTTGGTTGTTCGATAATTTCTTTTTCAGCAATATCTTACCTTTTACCAGACAGTCCTGCAAAAAGTAAAATGTTGGTAAGATGAATACAAATTCACGAACTACAAAGTCGTCTTTACGACATATATTCTTTTACACTGTTGTCCGGTATAATTCACATAAAAACGCTCAATCGTTGGAATAATGCCGTCCCGTCCCTACGGGACTTGAAATGATTAGGGGTATCATTTTATTCTACCCATATTTTGTCCCTAACGGGACCGTCCCGTTAGGGACAAAATATGGGTAGCCAGTGTTTTATAAATTTAGAAAAAGTCCCGTACTCACGGGACGACATTATCATTCTACGGGACAGCAGTGATTCTTTTATTTGATATTTTTAGTGTTAGTGTGTCTTTCACCTATAAAATGTAGCTGCTGGATAGCCAGCAATCAGATTTGAATATTTTTACTTCTCAGCCTCAAGGCATTACCAATGACAGAAACTGAGCTGAAACTCATAGCCAAAGCAGCAATCATGGGTGAAAGTAGGATTCCGAAAAACGGGAAAAGTACACCCGCTGCTATGGGCACACCGATGGTGTTGTAAACCAGGGCAAAAAACAGGTTTTGTTTGATGTTTTTCATCACTGCCTGGCTTAGGTTGCAGGCTTTCACTATGCCATGCAGCTCACTTTTTACAAGCGTAATCATAGCACTTTCGATGGCTACATCCGTACCCGTGCCCATAGCAATTCCCACATCGCTTTTGGCCAGTGCGGGAGCATCATTAATGCCATCACCAGCCATAGCTACTATCTTGCCGCTTTTTTGTAGTTCTTCTACTGCCTTAAGCTTGTCTGCGGGTAACATATTGGCTTTAAAGTTTGTAATTCCCAGGGTTGAGGCGACGGCCTGTGCGGTGAGGTGGTTGTCTCCGGTGAGCATAACTACCTCAATGCCTTTGTTTTGTAAAGCTTTGATGGCTTTGGCACTATCAGTTTTAATTTTATCGCTGATCACAACATAACCAACAATTTTATTTTCCACGGCCAGATACGAAACTGTTTTACCTTGTTTCTGATAAGTAGTAGTTTCGTTTAGCATACTGGTGTTTAGAGCTGCCTGATAGGATTCCATCATTTTTAAGTTACCTAAGGCAATTTTTTTGTCGTTTATAATACCTTCCACACCTTTTCCGGTTACCGCATGAAAATCCTGTACAGTTGAAGGTTCAACGCCCTGTTCTTTTCCATGCGCTATGGTTGCGGCTGCCAATGGGTGTTCGCTGTTGTGGTTGAGCGATACAATATACTGCAAAACTTCACTTTCATCCATCTGTTCGTCAAAGGTTCCAAGCTTTTCCACTGTTGGTTTTCCTTCTGTGATGGTTCCGGTTTTATCCACGATAAGTGTGGTGACTTTATTCATTTTTTCGAGGGCTTCGGCATTTTTGACCAGTATGCCCTGCTGAGCTCCCCGTCCCACACCTACCATCACCGACATAGGAGTAGCCAGTCCGAGGGCACACGGACAGGCAATGATCAACACAGCCACTGCATTGATAATGGCATATCCGTAAGCAGGTTCAGGTCCCCAGATGGCCCAAATGAAAAAAGTGATTATTGAAACCAGCACAACGATTGGAACAAAGTAGGCTGAAACTTTATCAGCCAGCTTTTGGATCGGAGCGCGACTTCTGCTGGCCTCATTCACCATCCTGATGATCTGTGCCAGCAGGGTGTCACTACCAACTTTTTCTGCCTTCATCAAAAAAGTCTGGTTGCCATTGATGGTCCCACTGCTTACCTGATCGTTTACTGATTTGCTTACCGGTATGGGTTCGCCGGTTATCATTGATTCATCAATACTGGTATTTCCTTCCACGACAGAGCCATCTACAGGAATTTTTTCGCCAGGTTTGACTTTCAGCAAATCGTTTGTTTCAATTTGATCAATCGGGACTTCAACTTCCTTTCCGTTAACTATTTTGGTAGCTTTGTTAGGTGCAAGTTTCAGTAGTTCTTTTACGGCTGAGTTGGTTTTGTTATGCGCCTTGGCTTCAAGCAGCTGACCCAGGAGAACGAGCGTCAGGATTACCGTGGCTGCCTCAAAATACAGATGCACTGTACCTGCATCGGTCTTGAATTGGTCAGGAAAAATATCGGGAATCAACAAGCCGAAAACGCTGAAAAGCCAGGCTACACCGGCTCCCAAACCTATGAGGGTAAACATATTTGGGCTTCTTCGGAGCACGCTGCTGTATGCCCGCTGAAAGAACATCCAGGTGGCATAGAAAACAACAGGAATCGAGAGAACAAATTGAATCCAGTTCCAGTATTTCAGATCAAATAAGTTGTACAAAGGATTGTAAGCCAACATATCACTCATCGCGATGATAAAAACCGGCAGGGTGAAACTCAGCGCAATCCAGAATTTCCTGAGTAGTTTTTGGTAGTTTTTCTCTTCAGCCGAAAGGTCAGGTTTAACGGGAACCAAATCCATGCCGCAGATGGGACATGCCCCCGGCTTATTTTGCACTACCTCCGGATGCATGGGACAAGTCCAATCCTCTGCAGTAGTATGACTGTTTAGATTTTGCTCCTCAACGAGGTCCATTCCGCAAACAGGGCAGTCGCCGGCTTTGTCGTAAGTTTTGTCGCCTTCACAATGCATCGGGCAGTAAAAAATCCCTGTTCCTTTGGATACTGCCGATGGATGATGATTTTTGTTTACAAGCCTTTCTTGCTCAGGGTGATGATGGCCATGATGCTGATGCTCCTTTCTATTTATTGGATGGATTTCGTAGTGACTGTCTTGTAAGGCTTCCTGAAATCTTTCGAAGGGGACAGCTGTTTCCGTTTCGATAACGGCTTCTGCTTCCTTGAGGTCAACCAATACATTTTTTACGCCAGAAACTTTTGAAAGGGATTCTTCAACATGCTTACGACAACCATCGCAAGACATGCCAGAAATGTGATATCTGTGTTTCATGTTTTTATGCTTTAATTATTGACCAAAGATCAGCAAAAACATGCGGTTGTGTGTTACACAATTATGGAAGTAAGTTGTAAGATTTAGAGTTCGTCCAGCGGCTTCCTTTTGATGGGGCGAAGTTTTTTGAAATGGCTTGGTGAAAGGCCGGTGATCTTTTTGAACTGGTTACTCAGGTAGGCTACCGATGAATAGTTTAGCCGAAAAGCAATCTCGCTCAGGTTAAGTTCGTCATAGATGAGCAATTCTTTCACTTTCTCAATTTTTTGGAGGATGTAATATTTTTCAATTGTCATTCCCTCTACCTCCGAAAACAATTTGCTCAAAGCGCTGTAATCCTGGTGGATCTCTTTGCTTAAAAGCTCAGAAAGTGTGATGGTGAGGTTGTTGTCTTTGTTTTGAATAAGTTCGGTGATCAGGTTTTTGATCTTCTCGATCGTGCGGGCTTTTTTATCGTTTAAGAGTTCAAATCCCAGGGGTTGCAACACCTGCACAAGATTTTCCCTTTCCAAAGAAATGTCATTTTCCTTAAGCAAAACCTCACCCAACTCAACTTGCAAAGGTGTAAGACCTATTGATTCCAGTGCCGATTTTACGGCCATGATACAACGGTTGCAAACCATATTTTTGATGTAGAGTTTCATTTTTGTTTAGTTTGGATTCATTGTCGGTTCATCAAAAATAACATTTTCTGAGGTAATATTTCTTGAACTTGGAAATCTGGTTTCCAGATTAAGATTACAAAAATTGAAAAATAAACCGGGACAAATAAAAGAATGAAAAATGACGCATGAAGGGTAAACGAAATGTAGTTAATTTACTGTTTACTAACATTTTGCGGGTTGCGAAACAGTCATGTGATGATAGAATATTTGCGTGACTTACCCAAACCCTTGCCTTGCAAAGTTTTGAATGGCTAATATTTATCCATCAATTGAGCCTGACTGATGCTTTTTGCTGAAAACTAATGCTTATTAATCCCGAAGTTTTATTTTGCCTGCTTGTTTTTGAGCTTTTCCCAAATTGATTTTACGTTGTTTTCTCCGTCAAAATAGGCCTTTTGGGTGTCTTTATCAAAGATTTCCATTTCGGGCAGGATATTAATTTTTCCAGCATCAGGATATTCGCTGATGTCGGTGCCAAAAAGTGTTCTGATATCGAGATAAGTGCAGGGTTCGGTGCTGTGATTATAGAATTGATGCGCTCCTGTCGGACCCATTTCAAAAAATACCATATCACCTTGTTCCAGCACCTCAAAGCTTTCAGGGCTTCTCAAAGTCATACTGCCGGACAACACCAGCATCAACTCTTCTGCATGACGATGAAAATGATAGGGAAATGAAAATTTTCCGGGATCAAGTTTTCTGATATCGAAAATCAGGTTTTTTGATTCAGCCTCCACGGATAACCTGGGGAAGGCGGTCGCTATGCGAAATTCATCCGGTACATCCTGTTTTGTTTGGAAAGTGAGATTTGATTTTCTGAAAATTTTAGCCATCGTAGATTATTTTTTGCAGCTTATAACGAAAAAATACTGCCGAATGGTACGGCAGCAAGCATATTCTTACAATCTGAATTGGAGATTTCAAACAATTTTTCAGAAAATAATCCATGAATAAAAGTTGAAAAGAACAGATTTAGTCTTATTGGCAAGAACCAAAAAAAAATGTAGCAACAAGCAGCGTATTGATTACTATCCGAATTTCAGCTAAATTCATTCGCTATGGCATTCAGTTGTTTAGCCTGCTTGTTGCTACACTTGTGTGGTACGTAATTATTTTATCTGCCGAATTTGTAGGCAACTGAAACGCCGATTACGCGATGGTTTGCTTTGTAGCCACCATCAGAATAAGGTGAAACATTTGCCAGGCCAAGATTGTAGGATACACCTACTTCAATGGCGTTTAGTGCAAGGCCGGCACCTACTGTTAAACTTATATACAAAAACCCAACATCTTTCATATCGAATTTTTGGTTAATTGTATCAGATAAGCTGTTACAAATCCTACTACAAGTTTATCAGGAAGTGATATTGATGATTTCAAATTAACGTGTA
>DJWN01000061.1:1065-5463 GCA_002440975.1 Bacteroidales bacterium UBA6229 | reverse complement strand
AAATTTTCAAGTTGGGTTAAGACCTCAACGGTATCTGTCAGGCTGTGAATCATTTTTTGATTACCCTGCAGCTCATGATTTAAGTGTTCAAACTGATGTTGCGATTCGGTTTTAATATCCTTTAAAGCGTTTTGCAATTCACTGGAGGTTTTTTTGTCCAGCTCGTCAAACAGTTTTTTCCATTTCTGTTCAGATTCGTCAAGCAGAAAGCTGAACTGCTGATCAAGTTTCAAAAACCGATTTTCAATTTCTGCGATATTATTTCCAAGAACAAGCTCTCTGATCCTGGAAATATTTTCATTCGACTGATTCATATCTGTTACACTTTAATGATTGTGCCGATTAATCCTGTAAATATACTTAGCTTTTTTGAGATTTGGGTCACTTTTTATGTCTTTTGGAAAAACTTTTCTGGCAAATATTTCATCATATATTTAAAAATTGAGGGATTAGGAAAATTTGAATCAGATTTTGGCTTCTGCGGAATTTTTCGTTGTATCATCCGGTGTTGCTGCTCTTCTATAACAAAGTCTTTCACAGCTTGTTTGGGTTCTGGTAATCGGGTGCTTGTTTTTTGTGTAATTTTGCCGCCCGAATGATTAAGTTAATAGTTGAAATAATTCAGTAGCATGAAGCTGCGTACAACACAGGACAACACACACGAACTGATTGATACCCGCCACCTTACTGATTCTGCCTATGTGTTGAGGATGAGTAGGAGAGGACTGCAATTCAGAAGCGGGCAGCATATTTTATTGGGCGAAGCCGGAAGCATTCACAACCGTGAATATTCTGTTTATTCAGCTGAACAGGACGACTTTTTTGAGGTGTTGATAAAAGAAGTGGATGACGGTCTGGTGAGTAAACAACTCAAGAAACTCAAGGCAGGAAGCAAATTACAGCTCGAAGGACCATTGGGTTTTTTTACGATTGAACCCGGGCTGATTGGGAATGCCAAATTTTTATTTGTAGCAACCGGAAGCGGCATTGCACCTTTTCACAGTTTTGTGCGATCCTATCCACCGCTTGACTATCAACTTCTGCATGGAGTGCGATATGCTAAGGAAGCTTACGACAAAGAAACTTATTCACCGGAAAGATACGTTTTATGCACTTCTCAGGACGAAGGTGGCGGTTTTAGAGGGCGCGTCACGGATTATTTAAAAAGCAATCCGGTTGAACCTGACACGCACTGTTACCTTTGCGGTAATTTTGAGATGATACACGAAGTTTTTGAAATCCTTGAAAAGCAGGGTGTGCCACCGCAACAAGTTCATGCCGAAGTATATTTTTAAGGTAAACAGAATTAAATTATGCAAAAATACCACCTCATATCTTTAGGCTGCCAGATGAACCTTTCAGACACTGAAAGGGTGAAAACGGTACTCCATGAACTTGGATTTGAACCGACAGAAAACGAAATGGAAGCCAGTATATTGGGTGTGATAGCTTGCTCGGTGCGCCAAAAGGCAATCGACAAGGTGTATTCCAGAATTGCCAAATGGAACAAGCTCAAAAACAGAAAAAATCTGCTGACTTTTGTGTCAGGCTGCATCCTTCCTGCTGACAACGAACGTTTTATTAAACTTTTCGATTTGGTTTTCCCAATGAGCGAATTGCCGCAGCTTCCGGATATGATCAGGCAGTATGGTATTGCAACGCCGGCTTCTCTGCAACAATCCAGTGATAGCCTGGTTGTCAAAAAGCCGAAAGCAAAAGTCCGCGAGGGTGTTGGATTTCTGCTGGAGCCGGTCAAAACTCCTCAAAAACCTACTGCACCAAAACTTAATCCTGGAAAAGACATTGATGAGTTTTGGCATGTAGAACCTACTTATACCTCTGAATTTGAGGCGTTCATTCCTATTCAAAATGGCTGTGATAAGTTTTGTACATTTTGTGCAGTACCTTATACAAGAGGTCGTGAAGTTTCAAGGCCATCACAGGAAATCCTGGATGAGCTGGCAATGCTTGTAAACAAAGGATACAAGTCAATCACTTTGCTAGGGCAAAATGTAAATTCCTACGGACTGGATAAGAGAGGAGATGAAATAAGTTTTGCAGAACTTTTGCGCAGGGTAGGGGAGTTTGGACTCAAATCAGGGAAAAAGTTTTGGGTTTATTTCACCTCACCTCATCCGCGTGACATGACGGATGAAGTGATCGAGGTGATTGCTCAATACGACTGCCTTGCCAAACAAATTCACCTTCCCGTTCAAAGTGGTGATGATAAGGTGCTGATGCGGATGAACCGCAAACATGCTATGGACAAATACCGACATATCGTACATACAATCAGAACTTTAATACCACAGGCAACGCTGTTCACAGATATTATTGTCGGCTTCACTGGCGAATCTGATGAGCAGTTCGAAAATACCCGCAAAGCCATGGAAGAATTTAAATACAATATGGCTTATATCGCGCAATACAGCGTCAGGCCCGGAGCTGCCAGCTCACGCTGGGAAGATGATGTACCTAAGGAAGTTAAAAAGCAGCGTTATCATATCCTCACAGAGGAACTTACAAAGCATAGCTTTGTTTATAATGAGCAACTTGTAGGGAAAACGCTTGAGGTATTAGTTAGAGGAAATGATAGAAAAGCGGGTTTTTTAACCGGTTATACCGAAGGAAAGCTTGTGATTCGCTTTGGTAGTAATGATGAAAACCTGATCGGACAAATTGTTGAAGTTAAGGTTGAAAGTGCCAGTACGCTATCACTCGAAGGAAGTCTGGTGATGGTAAACCAGATGGCAGGATAAGGAGCTTAGGATGAAGAAAATTGCTTTTAAAACATTGGGTTGCAGGCTCAATCAATACGAAACAGACGCGTTGGCCTCGCGATTTCATAAGGGAAGTTATCAGCTTGTAAATTATAATGAACCAGCGGATATTTATATTGTAAATACTTGCACCGTCACCAATCAAAGCGATCAAAAATCAAGACAAACCATACATCAGGCTGTCAAAGCAAATCCTGATGGCCTGATGCTGGTAACAGGTTGTATGGCAACAAACCACAAACAATCACTGCTCGAAACGCCCGGGATTGACTATGTGGTGGATAATGATCACAAGACTTCTATTTTTAGTTTAATCGAATCCCATTTCAGGGGAGAACATCCTGATCCCGAAGGCTTTGATGAAGATTTATTCAGCTACGATCCGGCGTTTAAGACCTTCCACACTCGCAGCCTGATCAAAATTCAGGATGGGTGCGACAATTTCTGCACTTTCTGCATCATACCATCCGTGCGCGGCAGAGCGGTTAGCCGGCCTGTAAATGCGATCCTCGATAATATTCGTGAGGTTATTGACCATGGTTTTAAAGAGGTTGTGCTCACCGGTGTTAATATTGGCCGGTACGATTTTGATGGCGTGAATTTTGAACAATTGGTGGCAAAAATCCTGGAGTTGCCCGGTGATTTCAGACTCAGGATTTCCTCCATAGAGCCGGATGGTTTTACACCTCATTTTTTTGAATTGTTTCAGCATGAGAAGCTTGCCCCGCATCTACATTTATGCCTGCAAAGCGGATCAGAGGCTATTTTGTTGAAGATGCGCAGGATGTACACTGCACGCGAGTTTCGCCACCTGGCAGAGCAATTATGGGATCGCTATCCCGATTTTAACCTCACTACAGATATCATTGTAGGTTTTCCGGGCGAAACTGAGAAAGACTTTCAGGATACCGTACAAATGGCTAAAGATTTAAGATTTAGCCATATACATACCTTTAAATATTCGGTGCGCAACGGAACACGCGCCGAAAGAATGGATGGCCATCTTACTGAAAAGATTAAAAACCAGCGTAGTGCTGTCATCAGAAAAATCTCTGATGAAAATAAGCAGTTGTATTTTAATCAAATGATGGGAAAAGCACAACGCATGTTGATCGAAAGAATATCAGCAGATGGTATTGCGAGAGGTTATGGCGAAAATTATATTCCCTTGAGAGTAAAATCAAAGGCGTTGGTGCGTAATACTTTTATCAATGTAAAACCAGAAAGCATTTATCAGGGCAAAGAAATGGAGCTTTGGGCAAAGCTCTCGTGAGAGATTACGTAAAACTTAATCCCAAGCCCACTTGACATCCAACCAAAAATACCTTATCTTAGCCCCCAAACCAAAAAAACCTGCCTTATGTTTTTTTACCGGCAGTTCTGGAAAACCCTAGCTCAAACAGCCAAAAAGCTGAACCTGCAGCTTATTGAAATTATATATATAGCTGTAATACAGGTATTTACTCCCCCCCCCNNTTACCCCCCCCCCCCTCCTTCAAGCAAGAAAGCAAACCAAGAATATCTTATTGTCTGCAGTTTTGTACGCAAAACCACCGGCATGGTTAAGCAGTTCGAACAATCTTTGCCATGCAGTTAAAGACTTTCATAACTACCATTC
>DJWN01000061.1:0-1041 GCA_002440975.1 Bacteroidales bacterium UBA6229 | reverse complement strand
CGGGAGAGATAGCGCAATATTTTTCAAAATATCAAATATTTATTTCCTACATTTTTAAAGCAAGTATCATGAAATACAAATATGCCATCGGATTTTTTTTCACATTTTGGTTCATTTGCTATACCTATGGCCAGGTTGATCAATCCAATTTAATAGATAAAACTGAAACAGAGAACTTCCTGGCCGTGCTCAATGTTGATTCAGTATCATGGAATATGGCCAAAGCAGAGTTGTTTGGCTTGATTGCGTTTGAAATGTATTGCAAAAGCAATGATAATTTAATTTACTCTTATCGATTTATTAATTTATATGAGCCACAGTACTCTATTGATGGACAATTCCGTGAAGATACAACAACTGGTAAACTATGGCATAAAAATCAATCAAATGACGAACGTTTAATTGTAGATATGTCTCTGGAAGTTGGAGAGTCATTCGAGATTTTTCAGGGAGTTTGGAGTACAGTAGAAAGTGTTGCTTATAATGACAACCGGAAAATAATTCAATTTGAGTGGTACTCTTCGATATGGAAAGAAAACCTGTTGTTTATCGAAGGAGCAGGAAGAAATATTGGACTTCTTCATGATGAACTTGACTATGCAGCTTGTAAGTATGATTATGACGAATTGGTTTATGTAAATCAAAATACAAATTTGTTTGACGGCTGTATACTCGATCCGGTTAAGGTAGATGAAAACAGCACTGATAAAACTGTTATTTCAATATCTTCTTCTTACACACGGCAGATAATTGTTAGAAGTACAAACCTATTAAGTAGCAAAACAACGTTTACTGTATTTAATTTGCTGGGAAACAAAGTTTATGAATACATGTTAAGCGATGATACTGAATTTATAAATCTGGATTTCTTAAACAGCGGAATCTATTTATTTATGATTTCCGACGAGGACGGATCAATAAGATATATTAGTAAATTTTCTTTAAATTAACACAATACTATGAAAACAAAACTATTATTATCTGTTATGACGATTCTGAGCCTCAGTATGTCATCCCAGGAATATCATCCACTTATTGAAG
>DJWN01000010.1:67881-69768 GCA_002440975.1 Bacteroidales bacterium UBA6229 | reverse complement strand
ATGAAATCGCGGCTGAATATATCATAAGTGGCTTGGAAAATCATGTTTTTGCTTCGAAATATACCTATGTCTTGCCTGATCGTGAGGTGCTAATCAAAACGCTTGAGGATCTTCTTATTGATTAAAATCATCACTAATAAAATGCTATCACATAATGCCACAAAACCCCGAAATACGATCAGGAGAAATAGATGAGATTTTAGGTAAAACACCGGGCAGAATAATCAGGTCGGGTATTGCGGTGTTTTTTGTCGTGATCATTGTGTTTCTGGCAGGTTCGTGGTTTTTTAAATACCCCGATACCATTGCAGGCCCAGTTGAAATAACCAGCGACAAGCCTCCGGCAGAAGTAAAAGCCAGAACCAGTGGTAAGATAGATACTATTTTCGTTGTGAATAATCAAAAGGTTTCCAAAGGACAATTGTTGGGCATCATCGAAAATCCGGCCAGTTTTGATGAAGTGAACAGGTTGAAGCGCATACTGCAAAAAAATGTTCACGTGGCAAGCGATACTTTTCATCCCTACATTTCCTTTGAAAATGCCGGAAATAAGCTGGGAGAGTTGCAACAATTTTATACGGCTTTGCAGACATCACAACATGCCTTGTCAACTTTTACAAGAATTGGATACCATGCCGAACAAATTGCTATCCTGGAAAAACAGCTTAGCGATCATCAGCTGCTTTTCAATTATTCCTATGATCAGCGCAACACACTCGAAAAAGATTACGAGCTGGCACTTAAAGATTTTACACGTTATGAAACGCTTTTTGACGAACAGGTCATACCGGAGCAGGAGCTGGAAAAGATACAGAGCTTTTACCTGGCTAAAAAGCTGGCCTTTGAAAATAGCAGATCAACCCTGGCCAGTTTAAAAATACAAATCAATCAGTTGAAAGGTAACATCCGTGATCTTGAACTTCAATACCAGCAGCAGCTCGAAAACCATATAAATACCATTGGAGAAGCACGACAAAATCTCCTGGCACAAATCGAAATTTGGGAGCAACGCTATGTGTTATGGTCGCCCCAATCCGGAAGTTGTATTTTTACGCGATTTTGGTCAAGCAATCAAAATATTAATACCGGCGAAACGGTATTCACGATTTTACCCCGTGATTCAGGGGCTATCAGAGGTCTGATGCAAATTCCGGCAGCAGGTGCAGGCAAAATTGCTGTGGGTCAGCGCGTTAATATCAGGCTCGACAACTACCCTTATATGGAGTACGGGCTGCTCGAAGGTATAGTTTCAGGCATCTCAGATGTGCCTGAGCAGGGTTCATACTTTGTAACTATTGCTTTTCCGGAAGGTTTAGTTACAAGCTACGGACAAGCCCTTGCATTGAACCTTCAAATGACAGGCATAGCCGAAATAATCACACACGACATCCGTCTGTTTCAGCGGATCATGCAGCCCTTAAGGCATATTCTGACAAGCAAAACCTAACTGCTTTAAATCATCCAAACTTTTCCTGAAAACACACAAACTTTTCCTCAAACAACGCAAACTTTTTCCGAAACCATCCAAACTTTTCCTCAAACAACGCAAACTTTTTCTAAAACAACGCAAACTTTTTCCGAAACCATCCAAACTTTTCCTGAAAACACCCAAACTTTTCCTGAAATCATCCTAACTTCTTCCGGAATCATCCAAACTTTTACTCAAACCATCCTTACTTACACAAAAAACATGCAAACAAACAACAGATAATCAAACCATTAAATAAATTAGCCCAATTTTGTAACGCTTAACAGCCGCTAAACCATAAACAATATTTCTTTCAATTTAAGATGTCAGGGCTCTGCCATGCTACAATATAACAATCCGACCCTTCCGACATTCAGACCTTCGACATTCTGATCTTCGACATTCAGACCTTCGACATT
>DJWN01000010.1:0-67797 GCA_002440975.1 Bacteroidales bacterium UBA6229 | reverse complement strand
CTTCGACATTCAGACCTTCGACATTCTGACCTTCGACATTCAGACCTTCGACATTCAGACCTTCGACATTCAGACCTTCGACATTCAGACCTTCGACATTCAGACCTTCGACTTCCATCTTAAATCAAAAAGAGCAGTGAAGGACAACCCCACACTGCTCTTTTTGGTAACCCTATGCACGGTGCTAATACAAACTTAGCTTTGAAATATAGCGTTTGTTTGCCAAAAACAACTCAACGATAACAACACCCCTGGGCAGATCCTGCACAGAAACAGCTTTACTATCTCTTGCATGAATTGCTTCTCTCCTCAATATTTTACCCCTAAGATCATAAAAAGTCAGTGTTCCGGCTTCTTCGAAACTGCCTTTAAAATACAATTCATTGGTGGCAGGATTGGGATACACCTCCAGTCTTTCCGTTCCCGGGATTGCTGACAGGCCCGTGTAGAAATCAGCTGAATCCACCACCACAAACTGATGCATCATGCTTGTGTCTTCGTGTGTAAGGATGTGGCAATGATACATATAACCCTGGTTTGGATGGAGTGGCGAAGGGAAGCTGTCAAAACGGGCTTCAAAAATAAGTGTTGCTCCCGGACGGATAAGCTGAACATCCTTGAACCCAAACAATTCGTCAGGAAGATCAGGATGCGTATAGGTTGCCACCGTATCCAGCACTCCAACTTTTTCGGTGTATTCAACTACCTGAAACTGTACCTTATGAATATGGAATGGGTGAGATTTGTTTGTCTGATTATTGATTACCCAGCGTTCTTTGGTGTTCACCAAAACAGTGTCGTTTATCACCATCATATCCATGGGTGTGCCATCGATCGTCCAAACATGTCCGCTTCCGCCTGATCCCATCAGGTTTTTCTCTCTTGTCATAAAAACGGGACCAGGAGTCAGTTCGTAATCAACCAGGGTGCTTGGCAAAGTTGTTACAGGATTTTCAGACGCCAGGCTATGATCAACAATAAAAGCCATCAAAGCCTTACCATTGGTGGAGCCATAATTCATGTCATGCGGAACCGCCAAATTCGTCATATAAACTGTATCACCATCGTTAAACTGAGCAAAATCCACCAAAAACTCTCTCCTGTCGCCTACCGACATCAAGGTGGAATCAGTGGGTCGGGGCACATCAACATAGCCTCCTCCGGTTGCTACCATCCACATGCTTGTGAAGTTTGAAGGGGAAGCTAACTCTTTTGACAAACCAATATGAAACATCTTACGCGGACTGCCATTCAAAATCCTCAAACGCACTACCTCAGCCGGAACTTTCAGATACCCCCTACTACACCGTTTATCAAAGTATATGGCCCATTACCAGGTTTCTCGCCTGCCTTGATGGCTACTGCTGTTGGTGGTGTGGTGGTTGAGTCGAGTACAAATCCCTTTTCCTGAATCACCAGAGGGAAATCGTTTTGGCCATAGTTGTGTGGCAAAACCTGATACAACAGGTCGTTTGCCGGATCCTCCACTACGATCATCCCTGCCAGTCCTCTGATTACCTGATCGGTAGTTAAATCCATCAGATGCGTATGATACCAACAGGTTTGAACCTCATCGATCATCGTAAAATTAGGTGTCCAATTGGAGCCATTGAAAATAACCTGATGCGGACCACCATCCATCGCAGCAGGGATGTTAAGTCCATGCCAGTGAACCGTGGTGTTAGCCCCGTCTGGCAGCGAATTTGAAATATCAAAGGTCAATTCATGGTCTTTCGTGAAAATCAATGTAGGCCCTAAATACGACATCTTTGCATCAGCGGCTTGTCCAGTTTTGTTGTAACAATAAGTGGCCAGCGGAACATTTAAATTGATATCAGTGACGAAACCGTTAGGATCAAAATTATGCTGCCCTCCGGCGATGTCGATCTCAAAGTGATCCCCCTGCACCTGATAAGGAACCGGTACCTCATTTTTAAAGATTTGAGCATTAGCAAGCTGCGATATTGATAGCAGTAAAATCAAAGCAATCTGAAACTTGTAAATAGAATTGGTTCTCATAAGTATAAGTTTTAATGAATAAAATATTGAAGTTTTTATGCCACGAATGCTGGTCATCATTTGGTATATGTGGTAAAACTATACAAACCAAGTTTGAATCATTAAATCTTAACAAGAGTTTAACAAATAGGCGTTCTTGCAAAGTCGATTGGAAAATAAAGTTTTATCGCGCTGTTTTAATTGATCACTAAACCAGGAAATATCCTTTATAACTTATTATAAATCATTGGTGTCCGGTAAAAATATGATGTCGTCCCTACGGTCTGCATATATAGCATTACCTTTTGAAATCAAAAAAGCAGCACGAATAGCGTGCTGCTTTTTTTTCCATGCAATACATCACCATCCTTTTGAATAAATTATCCTCTCCGTTGAATGTTTACCGATCCAAATCAATCTAAAAACCTGTTGCAGCCAAACCTAAAAAAACATACATTTGCTATATGCGCTTCCACTTAATCTATGATATTGATCAGACGAAACTTGTACAGGAAAAACTACTGCCGTTGGTGGAAGAAATACTCGAATCACATGCCATTTATAGTCCTGATGGCTTGAAAAGTCTGGATGAAGAGTCAGCAATATTGACTTATCTTTCGGATGCTGCATTACGCGATGCCATGCCTCTGATCCTTGAAAAAAAGCTCAGTTTGGCCGTATTACCTCATCCGGATGCAAAAGAATCCTGTATCGGCCTGGGTGTTAGTCGTCAGCTTGAAAAGGCTGTTGAACATCTGAAAAAGCTGGAACAACCAGTGCTTACCGATGTGCTTCTCTGCAACGAACAAGTGGTCTTTAATCAGGTTTCGGTAGGCGAAACTTTTATGACCAATAGCGATTTGGGCTCGCTCAATTTTTTCAGGTCAGGAAGTATTAAACGCCTCAAACGTTTGTTTAAAACGCGTTTTTTCAGGGTAAATATTGTATTGCCAAACGAAAAAACAATCAAGACAGCTGTTGCCGGCATCACCATTTCTGAGCACCGCAAAAGCTCCTTACTCTCACGACTGGTACTGGACGATTCCTCGGTGAACGATGGCCTTTTACATGCCCTATTGATAAGCCCGAGAAGTATTTCACAAATGTTGCGATATACCTTCGGTTTTTGGAACAACGGCAAACGACTGCCTGATTTCGCTGCCCATCTGAAAGTTGCATCCCTTGGCCTGGAATTTCCGGAAGGCGAAAAGGTTTTTGTTCATGATGCCAGGGTGCGAAGGGCAGACAAACTGGATTTTGAAATGCATGAGCAGCAGCTGCAACTGTATCCAGGAGCCTACCTCAAATTACCAGAAAATAACGCTAAATCGGGCGAACTGATCAAAACCAGGGCACTGGCTGGCGAACAAACTTCCAAAGAGCTAAGTGGCCATACTATACCATTAATCCGACAGGCTTCCAGCGATGAGTTCAAAGAGCTTTTTCAGCTGTTGCGCAAAAATGCCAAAACAAAATCAACTTACCTGGTGCTGATGGTACTCTCTACCATGCTGGCTACCTTTGGTTTGTTTGCTAATTCAAGTCCGGTGGTGATTGGTGCGATGATACTGGCACCGCTGATGAGTCCGATCATCTCGCTGAGTATGGGAGCTTTGCGTCAGGACAGATCACTCATTATCCAAAGTGCCCGAACCATTTTAACAGGCATGGGACTTGCCATGCTTTTTGCCGTAATATTAACCTGGTTTACACCGATTAACAATGCTGGTCACGAAATTATTTCACGCACCAGACCCAATTTACTCGATCTGAGTATTGCTGTGGTATCCGGCATTGCAGGGGCTTATGCTCATGCCCGCGAGGAGGTAGCCAAAACCCTTGCCGGTGTTGCCATTGCAGTGGCCCTGATTCCTCCGCTTGCCGTTTCGGCCATTGGCCTGGCCTGGCTCAACTGGGAGATTGGGCTGGGAGCTTTATTGCTATTGGCTACTAACCTGGCAGGCATCGTATTAGCAGGATCGTTCACCTTTATGCTGCTTGGTTTTAGTCCGTTTAAAAGAGCTGCCAAAGGCATGTTGATTTCGCTGAGTGTGGTGCTCTTGCTGAGTATTCCATTGGCTTTTAGCTTTGGCCAGATGATAAAAGTGCATCATTATACACGCGAGATGGAAAAGTTTGAGTGGAAAGGGACAGAAATAAGAGAAATACAAGTGCAAAATTTGAAACCAATGCGTATTGCATTCAAACTGGTTACTGCAGAACCTTTGCAATCAGAACAATTAGATTCATTGAAAATGCTGGTGGAAAAACATCTGGAGCGGGATGTTGAACTGGAAATAGTTGTTGCGCTGGAACGTTAACTGACTGATAAATAGCTGAAAACCAGAAAAGCAGGAACCGGAGCTCCTGCTTTCATCGTTCAGTAATGCATCAGTGTGTTAGTAGTCTTAGAGATTAAATTTTTCGGCCAGGTCAACAACACGACAGCTGTAGCCCCACTCATTGTCGTACCAGGACAATATTTTAACTGTTTTTCCCATCACCATGGTGCTCTTGGCATCAAAAATGGAGGAATGGCTGTTATGGATGATATCCACCGATACAATTTCATCCTCGGTATATTCCAGAATACCTTTCATCGGACCTTCGGCAGCCTCTTTCATGGCAGCATTGATCTGATCTTTTGTGGCTTCAGTTTTAAGATTAACTACCAAATCAACAAGCGAACCTGTTGGTGTGGGAACACGAACAGCCAGTCCGTCGAGCTTACCGGCCAGTTCCGGAATAACAATGCCAACAGCCTTGGCAGCACCTGTGGTAGTAGGTATCTGCGAAAGTGCAGCCGAACGCGCACGACGAAGGTCGCTATGCGGAGCATCCAGTATCACCTGATCGTTGGTATAGGCATGAATGGTGGTCATAAAACCATTGTCAATGCCAAAACGATCGTTAAGCACCTTAGCCACCGGAGCCAGACAGTTGGTAGTACAACTGGCGTTTGAGATACACTGGTCGCTGTCTTTCAAGTCGTTGTCGTTAACGCCCAACACAATGGTAGCATCAATCTGATCTTTGGAAGGCACGCAGAGAATCACTTTTTTTGCACCATTCTTCAGGTGATCGCCATATCCGCCTTTGCTGCTTTCGCGTGAGCGAAAAACACCGGTGGCCTCAACAACTACGTCAGGTGTAACAGACCATTTGATGTTGATAGGGCTGCGCTCGGCAGTAACTGTGATACGTTTGCCATTTACAATAACAGCATTTTCGTCGTAGGAAACCGTGCCATTGAATTTCCCCTGTGTTGAATCATATTTAAGCAGATGAGCCAATACTTTGGTATCAGTAAGATCGTTAATGCCAACGACTTCCATATTGTTGCGTTCCATAATAATCTTGAACACATTGCGGCCTATGCGTCCAAAACCATTGATTCCGATTTTAATTTTCGACATAATTCTTAAGTTTTTTGATGTTTATAGCTATATCTTTAAAACAAGCGCAGAGACTTATTGTTTTTTAAGCTTTTTAATACGTCAAAGTTAAGTGATTTCTGTATCTTCGAATGTTAAAAATTTACCTGATGGCGACAAAATTTACTTCGAAGGCACTTGAAGCAAATCTTGCAGAAACAAGATACAGAGATATTTACATCCCCGAGGACCATCAAAAATTCATTGGGATGTCAGAAGGCTATTATGGGATAAAAAAACGCGCAACCGATTGCATTACAGAGTTTCACCATCCTTTATCCAACCGAAAATTTGTTATAGAAGAATTACGTGAAATTCTGATAACGGATTTTTGGTTTTATGCCAAGCCCGAAATGCCGGCCAATGCACTGAGTGTACCCATCGAAATGATGGATCAGCTGCTGACAGAGAAAAACAGCTGCGAGCTGCATTTGTTGATTGCCCGTACTTTGCTTGAGCTGATCACCCTGATTCTGCAAAATGCCTCACATCAGCAACTACTTGCCTTGAAGGCACTTGAAGTGCTCGCCAGGCGCTTCGATAAGAACAAGGATTGCTTCATTCGCGGAACGCTGCATTTTAAACGTCATCTGGATAATGCACAAACCAATAAAGAATTAAAAAACACTGCTTTTGACCTCTTAAAAAAGATCAAAACAGAAACCTATCACTACTGGCAAAACAGCACTCAGATCGAAAAATGGATCAAGGCACAAGGCAAAATCCTAAATACCCTGAACAAAAAAATGCTGAAAGATGCATTAGGCAAAACCTATTTCGAGCAGCTGCAGCACCAGCTAGATTCGTTCAAAAACTGGGACGACTTATTGGAAGCACCTGACTATGAAATGATTTCGAAACATTTTATCGAAACTGGCTCCAGGCTGGATAGCTTTCTGAAGCAGTTTCAGTACCAGTTTTACCTGCTTCATCTGCCCGGACTGGACAGCAAGCAGGAACGTATGATCTGGAACCTGGATAAGATGATTCGTCATGCCATCGACGAACTCAAACAGGAGGAAATAATCCCGTTTATCGACCTGATTTTTTCGCTGGCCGAAAAGCTACGCGAAACACACCTGGGTCCTGTACTCGATTTTCAACTTACACTGGGCCTCAAAGTGATTGATATTGATCAGACTGAACACAAAGAAATTATCAATCATTACGAAAAAAGACTCATCGACTTTGGTTTTGCCTCACCGGGAATGGTATTTGTGGATGAAAACTGGCAACTCAGCGTGAATGAGAATCATATCAAGAATATCCGGATCTGGCTTCAACTGATTGAATATTCACAGTCGCTGATGGAGAAACTGCTTTCGGCTCTGATCGTCAATTTGCGTCTTGGCGGGATTTTTATCAGCGACACTGATCTGTTCCAACGCGAAATAACTAAAATCCTCAATTCCAATATCGCACCTTACTACAAAAAGGTGAAACAGCTCACACGTATCTTTCCGGTTTATTTCACCGAAATAGGTGCAGAAGGCGAAATCCGCAATGTAACCACAACGATGGACGAAATTTGCGGTCGCCAGGACAAGCTGATTCACTTTTTGCGCAAGCAGGTACATACAGAAAGCAACAACACCCTGATCGAACTCACACGCAGGGTTTTCAGGTTTTGGCATGATGGCGAGCTGCAAAAACTGCGCAATGCATTACCCGATAATGTGTATCAATTTGTTGATACTGAAGGTGAATATTTTGTGACAGTTCATCAGCTCGTCAACCAAATGGCTCAGCTTCAGCAATCAGATGCCGATGGTTTGTTAAGCTGTAGTCTTGAGCGATTTAAGTACTTGCTCGAAAAAGCGATGGAAGGCATGGATACTAATCCCGAACTGGTAAAGCGCGACAGTGAGCGCATACATGATATTCGAGTCCTGTATGATCACCTGCGTGAAAAATATTCCTTCGAAACAGTGAACATCATTGCGTTGCTGCGACGTTATCCTTTTATTCCCGACGAAGATATTGAGCTGTTGCAACAGGCCATGAACAAACAGGATTATGGTCACTCACTCAAGCTGATCTATTCGTTTATGGAGAAGCTTAAAGCCATCATTTTCAATCCTCAGGAAAGCGAAAGCTGGGAAAATATTTATCACAAACGACATATCGCCATCGGAATTCCTTCCATGTATGGCGTTTACCGCGAAAATAAATTTGAAGCACTCGGCCTTACCTTTCGGCTCGAAAATGTGGCTACCCGATTAATGGAAAAAGTGGTTTCGAGTCTTAACCTGGATTATATCTCGGCCAGCACACTCGAGGAAATCAACGGCATCCTGGAGTACTTCCGCTCAGGCCTCGAGCTGGACGGCATCACCAACCAAAGCTTTAACTCCAACCTGCAGATGCTGCGATACAGCCTCACTTCACGAAGCTTTTCATTTGATCAGTATATCAATATCTTTCAGTTTTTGGCCGAAGATGTCAAGCGTATCATTATCAAGTATTTTCTAAAATCGTATGAATACCCGCTAAAGATTGTAATCCCTCAGATTTTTGATCCTCTTCAGGACAAAACTGACCGTGAAGTACAACAGCTCCTCAGCATGAAATCGGAAGGCTTTCACCGCGATGTGATTGCCGAGGCTTTTTTGGTGCAACCGCTCGACAATTTTATCTCTCGCATTCTGCAGTCGCTGCGCAGCATGGCCGACAGGCTCGATGGCAACTTGATCAGCGATATCATGACTTACAATTCAGAAATGGTGATTAGCCCGTTCACAGAGCGCAATCCCAAAACTGACAATCAGGTATTTTTGGGCAGCAAGGCTTACCACCTCAAAAACCTATATCTGGCAGGTATTCCGGTGCCTCCCGGATTTGTGATCACAACAGAAGTGTTTAGGAGACATCAAACGATTTTAGGCTTAAAAGCCCTGAAAAAAGAGCTGCACGAGATGATCCGCAAATACCTGAAACAACTCGAACAACTCAGCGGCAAACGTTTTGGCGACTACAAAAACCCCTTATTGCTATCGGTTCGTTCGGGTACGGCAATCTCCATGCCCGGTGCGATGGACACTTTTTTAAATGTCGGACTAAACGACGAGCTGGTTGAAGCCATCAGCAAAAGACCTGAGATGTGTTGGTCGATCTGGGATTCGTATCGGCGCCTCATCCAGAGCTGGGGAATGGCACATGGCATTGATCGCGATGTGTTTGATTCGGTGATGCTGAATTATAAACAAAAGCTTCAGGTGAAGCAAAAAAATGAGTTTGAACCAGCTCATATGCGCCTCATTGCATTGACCTACAAAGAGGTGCTTGCAACCCATAACATCCGTTTTGAAGAAAACCTGTTCGAACAGCTCATCCAAACGATTGATATGGTTTTTGCCTCCTGGTCATCCGAAAGAGCCTATGTGTACAGGCGTCACCTGCAATTTTCTGATAACTGGGGAACAGCTGTAATTGTGCAACAAATGGTGTATGGCAATCTGAATGACAAATCCGGGACGGGAGTGGTATTTACCCAAAATCCACATCGCGAGCGGCCGGGGGTTCATCTTTACGGCGACTTCAATATGCGCAGCCAGGGAGAGGATATTGTTGCAGGACTTGTGAAACCCTCTCCAATAAGTGAATCGCAACGACGACAGGCCGACATCAGCCAACAGTCATTACAAGCCAGTTTGCCCGAAATCTATAAACGCATCCATGCCATTGCTACCGAACTGACCGAAAACCTGGGTTATAGCCCTCAGGAAATCGAATTTACTTTTGAATCTGACAAGCCGGAAGATTTGTTTATCCTGCAGGTCAGAGATCAGGATTTGCGCGTTGAGCTGGAAACCAATGCTTTTGTTGTTTTACCCGAAACGATGGACTTGATGGGACGTGGAATTGGAATTGGTGGGGGTGCACTCAACGGGCTGGCAGCTTTTGACGAAACCGACCTCGAGCAACTGCAAACCGAAAATCCTGATATGCCACTTATATTGATTCGGCCTGATACAGTACCGGACGATATCGGCATGATTTTTAACTGCGATGGTTTGATCACAGCCCGTGGAGGAGCTACCTCCCATGCCGCCGTTACGGCAGTTCGTCTGGGAAAAACCTGTGTAGTAAACTGCAACAGCCTGTTGGTTGACGAAAACAATAAACAATGCAAACTCGATGGAAGGCTGGTACAGAGCGGAGATAAAATCAGTATCGACGGCAATTTGGGCAATATCTACATGGGACATTATCAGATCGAAAAATCGAGTATGAGTGTCGGCTATAATTATTAAGAAATAATCATTGTTGTCCGGTAAAACACAAATAAAGTCACTCAATAGCTGTAATAATGCCGTCCCGTACGTACGGGACTTGGGATAATCAGGGGTAACTTTTTATTCTACCCATATTTTGTCCCTAACGGGACTGTCCCGTTAGGGACAAAATATGGGTAGTCAACGTGTTAGAATTCAAGAAAAAGTCCCGTAGGTACGGGACGGCATTATTACAGCGATTGAGCGTTTTTATTTAAATTATACCGGACAACAGTGTTAAAAAATAATTGAACTATTAGCAATTAAAGTCTTTTGCAAACCTCATTTAAGCAGGAGATAAGTTCTGCAACAAGCTATCGGCTAAGTTACAGTGTATTTTTATATTGTCTTGTTTGAGATTAGCGGAATATCGTAATTTTGCAGTCCATGAAAAATATACGCAACTTTTGTATCATTGCACATATCGACCACGGTAAAAGTACCCTGGCCGACAGACTTTTGCAACTCACCAACACGGTTTCGGAGCGCGACCAGAAAGAACAAGTGCTCGACAGTATGGATCTTGAACGCGAGCGCGGTATCACAATCAAAAGTCATGCAATCCAGATGAAGTATGAACAGGCAGGCGAAGTTTATACGCTCAATCTGATAGATACACCCGGGCATGTTGACTTTTCGTACGAAGTTTCGCGATCTATTGCAGCTTGCGAAGGTGCTTTGCTTGTTGTTGATGCCACACAAGGCATTCAGGCTCAAACCATTTCTAATTTATATCTTGCCCTGGATCATGACCTGGAAATCATTCCTGTGCTTAACAAAATAGATATGGACAGTGCAATGGTTGATGAGGTAGAAGATCAAATCATTGAACTGATTGGCTGCGACAAAGAAGATATTTTACGGGCAAGTGCCAAAACAGGTATCGGTGTAGCCGAAATACTCGAAGCCATAGTTAGGCGAGTCCCTGCTCCGGTAGGCGATCCCGAAGCTCCGCTGCAGGCACTTATTTTCGATTCTGTGTTTAATCCATTCCGTGGTATTATTGCTTATTTCCGTATCATGAATGGCAGCATGAAAAAAGGCGATCTGGTTAAGTTTGTAGCTACCGGAAAAGAATACAATGCCGATGAAATTGGTGTTTTGCAACTCAAGCAGATTCCCAAACAAGTGATGAGCACAGGAGATGTGGGATATATTATTTCAGGAATCAAGACCTCACGCGAAGTAAAAGTAGGTGATACCATCACACAGGTTGACCGCCCCTGCGACAAAGCCATTTCAGGATTCGAAAACGTGAAACCAATGGTTTTTGCAGGAATTTATCCGGTTGATGCCGATGATTATGAAGAACTTCGTGCCTCCATTGAAAAACTTCAGCTAAATGATGCGTCATTGGTTTTTGAGCCGGAAAGCTCTGCTGCCCTTGGCTTTGGATTTCGCTGTGGATTCCTGGGACTGTTGCACATGGAAATCATTCAGGAAAGGCTGGATCGGGAGTTCGATATGGATGTGATCACTACCGTTCCCAACGTAAAATTTAAAGCCTATACCACTTCGGGCCACTTGATAGAGGTGCATAATCCTAGTGGTTTGCCGGATGCCAACAAGCTGGATTATATAGAGGAACCTTACATCGTTGCACAGATAATTTCAAAATCGGAGTATCTGGGCAATATCATGACGCTGGCCATCGAAAAGCGGGGTGTGCTTAAAAATCAGGTTTATCTCACCTCCGACAGGGTAGAACTTACTTTTGAAATGCCGCTGAGTGAGATTGTATTTGACTTTTACGACAAACTCAAATCCATTTCGAGAGGGTATGCTTCCTTCGATTATCATATCGAAGGCTACCAGAAGGCGATCCTGGTGAAGCTGGATATCTTGCTCAACGGCGAATCAGTGGATGCGCTTTCTACCTTGATTCATCGCGACCATTCTTACAATTTTGGACGAAAAATGTGTGAGAAGCTAAAAGAACTCATTCCACGACAACAATACGACATTGCCATTCAGGCTGCCATAGGCTCTAAGATTATTGCACGTGAAACGATCAAAGCACTGCGCAAAGACGTGACAGCCAAGTGCTATGGTGGCGACATCACCCGTAAACGCAAATTGCTCGAAAAACAGAAAAAAGGAAAGAAACGCATGAGGCAGGTAGGCAATGTGGAAGTGCCACAATCTGCATTTTTGGCTGTACTCAAACTGGACTAAGGCGGATTTTCTGAATTTGATTATTTTTGTTTGCAGCTGTAACTTTACAGCTGGTTAAACGTATTACATCCTGAAAGCTTAATTTACCGCATGACGCGAAAAGAATACAATCGTTGTGTAGATATGTATGCTGATGGCCTTTATCGGTTCATCCTCAAAAATATACGCGATGAGGAGCAGGCAAAGGATGTAGTGCAGGAAACCTATGCAAGGGTTTGGCAGCGAGTGGATGAAATTCCTTTCGAAAAGGCACGTTCATATTTGTTTACAACAGCTTACCATACCATGATTGACGACATCAGAAAAAACGGGAAATCGGACAGACTGGAGCAACAGCACAGCCATCTGCAGGTAAGCTACAACAGTTATTCCGACCTAAAAAAAGTGCTGGACGAAGCCTTGCAAACCCTCTCTGAAATTCAGCGGTCAGTGATTCTTTTGCGCGACTATGAAGGCTATAGCTATCAGGAAATAGGCGAAATAACGCATCTTTCTGAAGCTCAGGTAAAAGTGTATATTTTCAGAGCCAGGATGAATCTGAAAAAATACCTGCAAAAGATAGAAAACGTATTGGATGTACCCGCATGACAACGATCAACACACAGAATTACGAAGCCTTTCTGCTAGATTATTCAGAAGGTCGGCTTAATGAAACGCAAGCGTTGTTGCTCAGGCAGTTTATTGCTGCACATCCAACACTGGGCAGCTGGGAAGAACTTACGGAAGAATTGCCGCTGCTGGCTGCCGAAACGTTATATTTTGAAGACAAGCACAGGCTGAAACGAATACCGGAGTTTAAGCTGATCAGCACTGCGGGTATTGAAAGTTTCGACCTTACTGCGATTAATTACCTCGAAGGGGAATTGAGTGAGGCAGAAAAGCATAAGTTCGAGCAATCCATCAATTCAGATACCAGGCTTGCACAAGAATTGGAACTGCTCAAATTAACCTACTTAAAAACTAACGAATCAATCACTTACCCACACAGGACTGACCTTAAAAAAAGCTCTTCGGCCTTGCTTTTACTGAATAATAATTACTGGGTTGGAGTGGCTGCCGGTTTGTTACTGCTAATCAGTGTCGGCTGGTGGTTTTTGAAAGAGCCTGTCAGGATTCCTGAGCGCGACATACAATTAATCGAACTGAGCTATAAACAATATCCCAAAACCCTCTCCGCAGTTCATATGCCCAACGAGCAATATCTGACGCATCGCGCTTTTAAATTGCCGGAAATGGAAATTCCAGCTCCGGTTGATGAGATGCTGGCTGAGGCAGAAACCACTCCAGTTTTGCTCCCGCGAAAACCAGAAGCCGTTGGTTGGTCGCCAATCGGGCAGATTCTGTATGACGACAATTGGCAGCACATGAATTATTACTTTAACGGAAAAGCTTATTTGGCCAGAATCGAAAACCAAAACAATCAGGAAAAATCGTTAGCAGGACTGATATTAGCCAACACCAGCCGCAAATTTGTCAGGCTGTTAGTAAAAACCAGAACTGATGCCATAGTCGAATCAGAATCGAGCGAAAATATGGCGCAGCAGAAACCGGCTGAACGCTTTCCGGCAATTCGCTGGGTCGAAGCCGGGATAAAAACATTTAACTTGTTAACTGATAATGAAGTAGAGCTTAAAAAAATTGCTGACGACAACGGAAGGCTCAAGGCAGTTCAGTTTCTTTCTCCCGCGATAAGTTTTCAAAGAAATCTCGAAAAAGAAAATCAGAACGATTGAGCTAATTCAAAAATGTATTCAGGCACCTCTTTTCGAATTGCAATTCATTTAATGGTATTTTGCCCGAAGGATAAAACCTCACCGAAACCGTTTTCTCTGGCTCCAGGTCAAAATAATTGTTCTCCCATTTGCCGTCCTGATCATTTGAAATAAGCTCCAAATACCTGACATAACGATCAGCTTTCAAAATGATTTCCACATAATCCTTGCGCGGCATCAGATGCATAAATATTTCTGCTTCAGGCAATTTTAACGATTTTGGAGCTACAAAGAAGTAATTATAAGCAGCCAGGTTTTTGTTTGAATCATTCAACAATATTTTAAGCCACACCTTAGCCTTATCTATCCTTCGAAAAATATCAGCCGGCATAATCTGTGCAAAAGCTTTTTGTTTACCTGGATTCAGCTGCACCGGAACTGAAAAGGCATGCAAAACAATCCCTTCAAAATCAATCAAATCAGCTCTCATCCTGGCATTTACTGTATCTTTTCCATGATTGACAATCTGCACTTCTGTTGATTGTTTTGAGGACTTAACCCCAATCAGAACCGGCCTGAATAGTCGTTTCAAATGGTAATACAAGGCTTTTGGCCGTCCAAAATAGTCAATCATCGACCATGATATCACGGGCCAGGCATCGTTGAGCTGCCAGATCAAAGTCCCGTTGCTTCGCCCGTTCGAAAGCCGTTGCGCTTCAACAGCCATTCCAGCTCCATAGGCCTGTGTGAGCTGACTCATATAAATGTAATCCTCAAGCTTTTCGGGAACCGGGAAGTCAGCCTGCATATAATTATGGATCAAAGCCGTTCCACGGAAATGTTTCTGGTAATAAGCAAGTGCGGGTGATCCTTTATACCATTGATTTTGAGGTATTAATTGTTTGAGTGTATGATGGGAAGGCATGGCTTGAAAGCCAAACTCACTGTTGAAACGGCCCACTTTTTTTTGATACATCTCAAAAGCTTCTTCACCCCACCAAACGCCCCAGTAATGCACATCTCCCTTGAGCAAACTTTCGGGCCTTCCCCAGCCTGTGGAAGGCGAGCTGGGCCAATAAAAGGTTTCCGGATCCAATTCATCAACCAGATCAGGCAGCAGTTGTTCAAAGAGTAATTGATAGCCCCGCCATAAACTGTCCTGCTCAGAAGCAGACCAACCCAGCTGATCAGCCCATCCCCAATTATGGAAGCCTTCATCAACTTCATTATTGCCACACCACAGTGCCAGCGAAGTTCTGTCGCGCAGCCGTTTGATTTGCTGCTCTGCCTCCATCTTTACATTAGCTAGAAACTCAGTATCAAACGGATACAATGTGTTTGCAAACATAAAATCCTGCCAAACCAGCAGGCCAAGGCTGTCGCATAGATCATAAAAGGTATCAGACGGATAAATGCCACCGCCCCAGACACGTATCATATTCATGCCCGTTTCGGCTGCAGACTGAAGTAGTTTGATGGTGGTTTTTTCATTGATATTCGAAACAAAAAGATCTTCAGGCACATAGTTGGCCCCCCTTGCATAAATTGGCACTCCGTTCACCACAAAAGAAAAGGCTTGGCCAATACTGTCAGGCTGTTGTGAAACCCCGATACTTCTGAGGCCAATTCTTTTGCTTGTGGAATAAATGACATGATTCCCATCAAGTAATTGAATATCAAATGTATAAAGGAGTTGACTGCCATAACCAGCAGGCCACCAGAGCTTTGGATCTTCGATAGTAAAAGCAATGGCCGACTCATTCATGCCGTTATACAGATGAATAGTTTGATCAATCAATTTTCTTCCCCGATGCAGCAGAATCATTTTATACGACCTTTGCTGGTCGGCTTCGATCTCGCTCACCAAAGTCAGGCTTGCCTCCTCCGGATCGACCTGTGTTTGCAATATTGAAACAGCATTCACCTTTACCTTGCTCCATCCTTTCAAAACCGGAGCTCTGCCGATTTCAGGTGAAATAATCCTGGGAGCCCAATCCCAACCCGACTGATATGCCGCTCTACGCATAAAAGCCCGGCTGTCGGGTAAGGCAACAGTAGCTTTCCGGGCGATACTGTCGAGGTAAACGGCTTGTGGTGGAAAAATTAGCTTAAGCTTGTTCAGGCCATTGTGTAACAAAGCTTTTACCGGAATTTCATGCGTTCGAAACATATTGTCAGCTACATATACTTCCTTACCGTTGAGTTCAATCTTAGCCAAAGTATTTATACCTTCCAGACTTAAAATCAGATTATTGTGCTTAAGAACTTCTACATCAGGAGTAAAAGTGGTTTCCCATGTCCAGGTTTTCTCTGATAGAGCAGCAAGTGATTTTTCAGCTTCATGGGCATGATAATGAGCTGCCCTATCCTGTTCGTATAAAAGCTGAAAAACATTCCCTGGCATTTCAATCCGAAAAAGCGTATCCAAGGTATCAGAATACAACTTCCAACCCGCATCAAGACGTTGAATATCAACACCTCCCTGCCTGACACACCCCAGGGCTAAAGTTGTAATCAGCACAACAACAAGATTTTGCAGGATTGTCGCATTGCTTTTGTTCGTAAGGATCTTCATTGTCAGTTATATTTCAATGCTTAAGACACGCTAATTACCAAATTGGTTCAGTACGGAATCATGGTTTTTCAACTTAGATCATGATGGTTTTATCCAAAACCAATAGCTAAATTAGTAATTATTTCTAATGTATAAATTTTATTTTCAGCGACTTACTCCCATGTTGATTCTGACCAAAAAAACTTTAATATTGCACTCAAAACCAATAAGCAATGTCTTACTTAAATTTTATACTTATGCGAAAATATGCTGCACTTTTTATGTTGTCCTTAGTTTTAGCCTTTTCGATCCAGGCACAGGAAACTTATCAATTGAATATCAATGGAATAAGTTTGCAACAATTGAAAAAAAACCTGGCAGCAGAGCAAAGCTTTGAACAGACCTTAACGAATAACAAAACACAAACAATTCAGCTTTATGCAGGTGATGACGGCCTGACAGTTAACGTTGATTTTACGCCGGTTTTTAAAGGTCGTCGCATGAAATTGAAAAGAAATATTTATGTGAAAACACCAGAAGGCCGGAAGGTGCAGGCACGACAGAAAAAAGCTGTTCAACTGCTCAAAGTATCTGTTAACGAAAGCATGAAAGGCAGAGATTCTGTTTCGATTTTGTATGATAAAAAGAAACGTAAATCAATTTTTGTTAAGTACGATTATACCCTGATATACAATTAATTAAATTAAATCTTATTACATCATGAAGAAAAATCAGATTTTAATGTTGGGCATCGCCCTGATTGCAATAAGCAGCATCTTGTATAGTTTTCGCTCACCTGCACCCCAACCAGGAGAGGTTAAATGGCTGCAGATCACAGTTGTGGAATCAGTAATACCGGGAGGAGCCGGCCGATCGCGAATGATTACTATTGATGAAAATGGCAAAACAGATGAAGTTAAAATCAACAATTTTTTCAGTCTGACAGGGATCAATTTCAATAATATCCGCGAAAATGATCAAACGGTCACCAACGAAATACAAGAGCTAACCAATCAGGGATGGGAGTTGGAACATATTTCATCCGGTGTTTTTTCAGGAAACCAAAACAATACCAACGGAATTTTCTTAACGCGCTATTTGTTTAAAAAGGTTGAGTAACCAGAAAGTTTTTGTAAAAAACGCTATTCAGGTGCATCAACTGATTTTGTAAGCTGCCAGTGCAAGCTGATCAATAAGTCCGCTAATTATTTCAGGATCAGTTGCCAGCGTTGTCATGCTTGCACCGGTTTTGTCTTTTTCGGTATGCCAATGATTTGGTAGTGGAAAAAAGTTTTTAGCACTCAGATGAATGGCATTTATATCGGTGTTTTGCAATAGTGCAACAGCATTGTGCGGATCAATTCCACCACCGGCCATCACTTCAATTTGGTGACCAAAACTTTGCTGTATTTGCCTGATTGTTTCCATGCCCTGAGTTGCTAATGGCTTCGTTCCGGAAGTTAACACAGTATCAAAGCCCAACCCAATCAGTCTTTTTACAATTTCAAAAGGATTGGAGGATGCATCAATGGCCCGGTGAAAGGTCAATTTGAGTCCTGCTGCTGCTGCTCCGACTTTCTTCAAAACAGCCTCATCCAAGGTACCATCTGCTTGCAATGCTCCAACTACAACACCTTCAAAACCAAGTGATTTCACAAGTTCAATATCCAGCAACATCTGCCCAATTTCGGGTGGCGAATAACAATAATGCCCGCCACGCGGACGTATCAACACCCTAACTTCCTTTGTTTTGAGCTGTGATGCCAGTTTCAGGCAGCCATAAGAGGGCGTAGTGCCACCGATTTCCAGGTTCTCGCACAATTCTATCCGTGTTGCACCATTTGCCTGAGCCATCTGCATCGAAAACAAACTATTGGCACATATTTCGAGTTTAATCGTTCTCATACTCGCAATTTTCAAAAAGCAAAGGTCGGAGTTTTCAACCGTTTTATTTTTCTAAACTTCTGAAAACCTTCATAGCAAACGATTGTGTATTCTTTTCTTAGCCAGGGTTGGATTTCAGTTGACCAGCAGTTGAATAAAGTGTAATTTTGATAACCTAAACCTCGGACATGATAAATATCTATCAACTTTTTCCACGGCTTTTTGGCAATCAAAATACAAATGTAAAACCTTATGGATCAATCGTTGAAAATGGCTGTGGGAAGTTTAAAGATATCACCAACAATGCCTTGTATGCCCTAAAAGATTTGGGAATCACACACCTCTGGCTCACTGGTATTATACGTCATGCCAGCCTCACCAACTATCCCGATCTGGGTTTGGCAGTTGCGCATCCACAAACGGTAAAGGGCATGGCCGGATCGCCTTATGCCATTACCGATTATTTTGATATTTGCCCCGACCTGGCTACTCATGCTGCTCATCGAATGAAAGAGTTCGAAGCACTTGTCGAACGCATCCATCAAAAAGATCTACAGCTACTCATTGATTTTGTGCCCAATCATGTGGCACGAGCTTATAAATCACTGGCAAAACCTTCTGAAATAACTGATCTCGGTGCGCATGATGACAGCTCACAGGTATTTAGTCCGGCAAACAATTTTTATTACCTGCCCGAAGAAAAATTACAGCTACCTGAAATTCCTGACTCTCCATTTAAAAGTAACACACCTTATGAAGAATTTCCAGCAAAAGTAACTGGTAACGATTGTTTTACAGCTTCACCATCCATTAACGACTGGTACGAAACCATCAAGCTGAACTACGGTAAAGACTATAGGACCGGTGCCCAAATTACAGATCCAACCCCCGATACTTGGCTTAGGATGTATGAGATACTAAACTTTTGGGCAGCCAAAGGGGTGGATGGATTCAGGATAGACATGGCTGGTATGGTTCCCCTGGCATTTTGGCAATGGGTAATCTCCAGGCTGAAAGACGAATTTCCTTCTCTGATTCTAATTGCAGAGCTTTATGAACCAGCATTATATCAGGATTTTGTCAAGGCAGGATTTGACTATTTGTATGATAAGGTAGGTTTGTATAATCGCCTCGAAGCCATTTTACGCTACGGACAAGCTGCCGAATCGCTCAGTATTTGCTGGAAAATGCTTCAAGGATTGGATGACAGCATGTTGCGCTTTATGGAAAACCATGACGAGCCCCGGCTTGCATCTCCCCATTTTCTGTCAGATGCTTTTGCGGCACTTCCTGCAGTGGCAGTGAGTGCCCTGATGCACCGCGGTCCTTTCATGATTTACAACGGCCAGGAATCGGGCGAAAAAGCAGAAGGAGTGATGGGCTACAGCGGCGATGATGGCCGGACAAGTATTTTCGATTACACACATATGCCCCAGCATCAGCCGTGGTACAATGCCGGAAAATGTGATGGCGAAAACTTAACCGAATCACAGCAAAAGCTGAGGAGGTTCTATCAGTTGATTTTGCGCTTGCGATTGAGCAGCAAAGCTTTCAGCAAGGGCTATTTTTACGATTTGATGTGGGCTAATCCCTGGTACACCAACTTTGATCCACGATTTGTATATGCATTTTTGCGTTATTTCGAGGATGAACGTTACCTGATAGTAGTTAACTTTAACCGGCACGAGAGCCGTAATATGTGTGTAAACATCCCGGATGATGCCCGTGAACTGGCTAAAATTTACCCCGGAAAAAATCGCAAATGCTGGATAGCAGAAAATATATCAGAAGATTCTGACAAAATTCCTTTCGATCCGGATTGCATCGCCAGCGAAGGCATTTGGATTCATCTGGAACCCTCGCAAACCCTCATATATAAACTTCAACCTATTCCTAAAAGTTATGACAACCCCAATGATGAAACTTGTTGAAAAAGACCCTTGGCTCACACCAGTAAGCCAAGCAGTTACCGAAAGATATTTAAGATACAAAAACCGGCTCCAGGAACTGGAAAACGGCTACGGAAGTCTCAAGTCATTTGCACAGGCCGATAAACTTTTTGGCTTTAATTATGATGCAGTTCGCAAAGGCTGGTGGTTCAGAGAATGGGCCCCAGCTGCCACCCAGCTTTTTATCATGGGCGACTTCAACGCCTGGAACAAATACAGCCATCCGCTGATCAATAATGGCAAGGGCATCTGGGAAATTTTCTTCGACGACAAAACTTATCAGTCAAAACTGGCTCATCAAAGCCTATACAAACTCATCGTCCAGTCGCAGATTGGCGAAAATGCACGGATTCCGGTTTATGCCAATCGTGTCGTTCAGGATGAAAACACCAAAGATTTTACGGCCCAATTCTGGAATCCCGAAAAGTCTTTCAAATTTCAACATAAAGCACCGGTTTTAGATACTAAAACACCTCTGTTAATCTACGAATCGCACGTTGGCATGGCGCAGGAATCTGAAGGGGTTGGCACTTACCTTGAATTCAGGGATAAAATTTTGCCACGCATTGTAAAGGCCGGATACAATGCCATTCAGCTGATGGCCATTGCCGAACATCCTTACTATGGCTCATTCGGCTATCATGTAGCAAACTTTTTTGCACCAAGCAGTCGTTTTGGCACCCCCGAAGAGTTGAAATCTCTGGTGGACAGAGCACATGAGCTTGGCCTTGTTGTGATTATGGATATTGTGCATTCACATACCGTAAAAAATACCCGCGAAGGGCTTAATCTTTTTGATGGCACTGATTACCAATACACCCATCATGGAAGCCGGGGCGACCATCCGCAATGGGATTCCAAATTATTCAACTACGGCAAGGAAGAAGTTCTCCACCTGTTGTTGTCGAACGTACGCTATTGGCTGGAGGAGTTTGGCTTTGATGGCTATCGTTTTGATGGCGTAACCTCGATGCTGTATTTCCATCATGGCATGGGTGTGAGTTTTGATCAGCCAGAGAAATTTTTTACTGACGGAGTTGAATTTGATGCCGTCACCTATTTGCAGCTGGCAAATACACTCATTCACCAGCTCAACCCGAATTATCTTTCTATAGCAGAAGAAGTTAGCGGAATGCCGGGATTGTGTAACCCCATCGAAGACGGGGGAATTGGGTTTGATTACCGCCTGGGAATGGGCTTGCCTGATTTTTGGATCAAACTACTTAAAGATCAGCATGATGAATCCTGGAATATCCATGAGATGTATCATACCATGACCAACAGGCATTTCGACATCAGGACAGTGGCCTATGCCGAATCGCACGATCAGGCTCTTGTGGGAGATAAGACCATCGCTTTTCGGCTGATGGACAAGGAGATGTATTTTAATATGGCCAAGTCATCCGAAAGCTTAGTCATTGATCGTGGTATTGCACTGCATAAGATGATCAGGTTGTTTACCATTTCGCTTGGCGGTGAGGCTTGGCTAAACTTCATGGGAAACGAATTTGGCCATCCGGAATGGATTGATTTTCCGCGCGAAGGCAACAACTGGAGCTACAAACATGCCCGGCGGCAATGGTCATTGATTGAAAAAGATTATTTGAAATATCACTGGCTCTCCGATTTTGATCAGGCCATGATTAAGTTGATAAAGGACTATCATATCATGCTTGCCATGCCACCCTGGCTGTTAAAAGCTGATGAGGCCTGCAAAACCCTGGTATTTGAACGTAATCACCTGATCTTTGTTTTCAACTGGCATCCCTCCGATTCCATCCCGGACTATGAGATACCACTCAAACAAACCGGTGATTATGAGCTGATCCTCTCAACAGACGAATCGCGCTTTGGTGGCTTCGACAGAATGGACAAACACCTCCATTATCCAAGCTATTTAAAAGATGATCAGGCTTTTATGAAGATATATAACACCAATCGTACAGCTCTGGTTTTTAAACCTATCAAGCTAAAACCAGACAAAAACTGATTAATCAAGTGGTTTTAGTCTGATTAGTTGGCCAGGGTCTTCTGTAAGCACATAAAGAAAGCCGTCCGGGCCTTGACGGATATCTCTGAAGCGTGCATACCCCTGCAGCAATATTTCTGTGTCAACCACCTGTGTGCCACTAAGCGTTAGTCGCTGAATCTGCTGGCCTGCCAGTGCTGTAACCATCAGGTTATTTTTCCAGTTGGGATATGTATCACTGGTAACAAAGCACATCCCGCATGGCGCAATGGATGGCACCCAATAATGGATTGGATCAGTTATACCGGGAAGCGTAGTGTCGTGGCTTATCGTCGTTCCATCATAATTGATACCATAGGTTACAAGCGGCCAGCCATAGTTTGCACCAGCTTTTTCAATATTGATCTCATCACCACCACGCGGGCCATGTTCGTGTGTCCAAATTTCACCTGATAGCGGATGAATCGCCATGCCCTGGATGTTGCGATGACCATAATTATAGATTTCAGGCATCGCCTCTGCTTCCTCAGCAAAAGGATTGTCTTGCGGGATGCTGCCATCATCGTTGATGCGCATTAGTTTGCCATTATGATTGTCAAGCTTTTGGGCATTGGTCATTTCTCCACGATCACCGATAGGGAAATAAAGCCGGTTCAACTCATCAAAAACAATTCTGCAACCAAAGTGATAAGACAAATCAGTGAGCGGACTGCCTCTGAATAAGGTTTCAAAATTCAACAGGCTATTGCCTTCCAACTGGCCACGACCAATGGCTGTATTGCCTTTCTGCCCATCGTCAGATGAGGCGTAGGCCAGATAAATCCAGCCGTTGTTTTCATAATCAGGATGCAAAGCCACTTCCAATAATCCTCCCTGTCCATTCTGCCAGATTGGTGGAAGTCCGCTGATGGGTTCAGATAATTGTCCGTCTCTGAAAAAGCGCAATCTTCCTGGCCTTTCGGCTATCAACATACTTCCATCCGGCAAAAAGGCGATGCTCCAGGGGTTTTCAAGATTTTCGACCAAAACCTCTACTTCAATTTCATGGGTCTCACCCGATGGTGAATTCATTAAGCCGGGCATGTCAGAAGCTCCGCATCCGGTATTGAGAACGAGAACAGCAACTATAAAGACAAAAAAAGATTTCATCGTAAAAACATTTTATAATTAGCAAATGAAGATACGAATAAAACAACCAGCTTGTCCGGACTGTTCAATTAATTTATGGAAAAACTATCCCAGTAGTTTTTCAAGCTCTTTGTAAACCAGCGCACTGGCACCAACAATGGCCGCATCTCCGGCTTTTAGCTGTGAGGGTAGAATCTTGACTTTGTTTTTAAAAATCGGGATCAGATGCTTTTCCATGCTTTCGATGGTAGGCCTGAAAATATAACTACCGGCAGCTGTAGGTCCTCCAAACAAAAAGATTGCTTCGGGGCTGGTGTGGGCCACGGTATTTGCCAGGCCTATTCCAAGCCAATGTCCGGTAAGCTCAAATACTTCTTTGGCTACGGCATCACCAGCTTCGGCAGCTTCGAAAATCATTTTGGAATCCATCTCGTTGAAACATTTGGAAGCCAAGATACTTTTGGTAGCATTGTATTTGGCCATCAACTCAAAAGCGGTCCGCTTCATGCCCGATGCCGAGCAATAGGCCTCCAAATGACCTTTGCCACCGCAGCCGCAAAGCCTGCCGTTGTTTACAATGGTAGTATGGCCGCATTCGCCGGCAAAACCATCGTGTCCGTAAACCAGATCGCCATTAACCACTATGCCGCTTCCCACGCCGGTGCCGAGTGTATAAACCACAAAATTTTTCATGCCTCTGGCACCGCCATAAATCATCTCGCCTATCGCAGCGGCATTGGCATCGTTGGTGATAGCAACAGCTTTCATCTCCGGAAAGTTTTCTTCCAGCAATTTTACCATTGGTATCACTCCTTTGAAAGAAAGATTGGGCGCATGTTCGATATTTCCGGTATAATAATTGGCATTGGGCGCACCGATTCCTAATCCCAGGATTTCAGCTTTTGGATTCAATGATCCAACTGCATTTACCAGTTCTCTTACCGAATTTGTGATATCATCAATAAACAAGGTAATATTTCCGTGATCAGGCGTGGGGATACTATCTTTCACCAGCACTTTGCCATCACTGTCAACCACTCCTATTGCTGTATTGGTGCCACCAACGTCAATTCCAATTGCGACTTTTTTCATATATAAATTTTATTTCAGTGTCGATTCAATTTTACGTCTGATTTTGCTGCCTGAGATGGCATAATAAAAAATGAAAATATAACTCACAGCCGGAACCAGAAAAGCATAGGTATAACCTGCAGTATCTGCTATGCCACCCATCAGCGGAGGGAGGATTGCGCCACCCAGAATCAGTGCATTGATCAAACCTGAAGCACCACTTAATTCTGCATTGTCGAGATCTTTCACGGCCAGCGAAAAGATATTGGGAAACATAATGGAGTTGAACAATCCGATGGAGATGATGGTCCATAGCGCAACTGATCCGGTAGTAAAAGTAGTTGTAATATCCAGCAGGGCTGCTACCAATGCAAAGGTGGCAAGGGTGCGGGCTGCATTGCCGCGTCCGAACTGCATGATGATAAAATTAATGGCTGCGATTCCCATGAAAACCAAGCCTATATTCCAGCTCCATTCCGTTACAAATGCACCCGAAACAAGTGCAAGAGCCAACACAGGGAGGGCATACATATACTTTCGGATGGCTTTCATTTCAGAAAACATAAAGGAGCCAAAAAAGCGGCCAACCATTGCACCGCCCCAGTAGATAGCGGCATAAGTGGAAGCCATTTCTGCCTGCATTCCAAGATTTTGTTTCAGATAGTTTACTATCAGGCCTGCATTGCCCACTTCGGCACCTACATAAAGAAAAATGGCCACTCCCCCCAGCACCACATGCGGGTATTTGAAAATACTTTTCTTTTCTTTTTGCTCAGATTTTAAAGTAGGCAGCTTGATTGTAAAAATGATAATAGCAACCACTAAAACGATGATTCCCATTGTGATAAATGGCATGGGCACTCTGCCGGCAGCAATTTCGACATCGGCAGGAAATTGAAGACCTCTAAAAATAGCAACAGAAATCAGCCAGGGCGCAATCATTGTGGCGATAGAGTTGAGTGCCTGGGTAAAATTTAGCCGGCTTGATGCGGTTTCAGGAGATCCAATTGCTGTAACATACGGGTTAGCAGCTACTTGCAAAAAAACAACACCGGTTGCCAAAACAAATGTGGCGATCAGAAAAACAGGAAATGAGGGTAAGTTGGCAGCTGGCACGTAGATAAAGCTTCCCAACGACATCAGAATCAAGCCTGCAATTACTGTCCATTTGTAACCGATGCGGTCGATAAGCCTTCCGGTTGGAATCGACATCAAAGGGTAAGCAATAAAAAATGCCGAGGAAAGCAATTGTGCCTCAAATTCTGACAGACTGAAGATCTCTTTCACCGGAGCACTGAGCGTTACGATGAAAGTAGTGGCAAAGCCAAAAATGAAAAAGATAGCACCAAAAACTGAAATGCCCAAAAAGACCTGATTTGAGTTGTTACTGTTAGCCATAGTTTTGATTTCTGATGAAGGGTATTTACTACTGTCCGCCTCGTTGCGAACGCTAACAAAAGTAGAAAAATATTTGGTTTCTCATCTGCAATCGAATTTTAGTTAGCTGATTATTCATGCCAGACAAAGCAATGAAGTTAAAGTTTTACTATTTTCGTGCGTCAATCAGACATTCCTGCCCTTTTGGTTGTCTGAATAACCAAAACCTAATACACGCATTTCATGAGCAACAGAAGAAAATTCCTGATCCAGACGTTTATCGGAGGTATGGCAACCGGATTAGGATGCCGTTACGGGCTTGCCAGCACCATGATGAAACCGGCTGTTTTGCCTCCCGACAAAGGAACACTACCTGTCATATTATCTACCTGGAATCATGGTTTGGCCGCCAATAAGGCTGCTATGGAGATGTTGATCAGGGGCGGATCTGTTCTTGATGCTGTTGAGCAAGGTGTTCGGATTTCGGAGGCTGATCCCGAGGTGACAAGTGTTGGCTATGGAGGATTTCCGGATGCTGCCGGGGAAGTAACGCTGGATGCATGCATCATGGGACCGGATGGCAGGGCAGGCTCAGTAGCTTGTTTGAAGGAAATCATGCATCCGATTTCGGTAGCCCGTAAGGTAATGGAAAAAACACCTCATGTTATGCTTGTAGGTGATGGCGCACAGCAATTTGCACTTGATCAGGGTTTTATGAAAACCAATTTGCTTACCGCTCAAATGAAAGCCAATTACGCAACCTGGAAGTCTTCTGGTGCAAGCTATGCGCCTCATGCCAACTGGGAAAATCACGATACTATCGGGCTGATTGCTATGGACGGTAATGGCGATATGGCCGGAGCCTGCACAACAAGTGGCATGGCTTTTAAACATCCCGGACGCGTTGGCGATTCTCCGATCATTGGTGCCGGCCTTTTTGTTGATAACGAAGTGGGTGCAGCCACTGCCACGGGCGAGGGCGAAGCCGTTATGAAAACCCTTGGCAGCTTTTTGATCGTTGAACTGATGAGGCAGGGCTATTCGCCTCAGCAAGCCTGCGAACAGGCCGTAAGACGAATTATTGCCAAAATTAAACCACATCCTCATTTTCAAATCGGGTATATTGCCCTGAATAAAACAGGCGAAGTGGGTGCTTATGCCTATGCTCCGGGTTTTCAGTATGCCTTGTCCAACAGCCATGAAACGGCCCTGATTGATGTTGAATCGCTGAAAAATAGTTAACATGAAAAAGTTGTTTTGGCTTCTCATAATTGGTATTTTATTCGCATTTACTGCTTGTAAAAATTCACCAAAACCTCAAATAAACATCATTCCACAGCCAGAAAGGATGTTCGTTAATGATCGGGAATATAAGCTCGACCAAAACAGCAGAATCATCTTTGAAGACCCAAATCCCGCACTGAGGTTAATTGCTGAAGACCTGGCTCAGTTTATTTCGTCAGGAAGTAATTTTAAACCAGAGGTTATGCCTTATAGCCTGACCAAATCCATCGAAAACGACATCTATTTATCTATAAGCCTGAATGATAGCATTCTTGGAGATGAAGGATATCAAATGAAAACCAATAACGGGCAATTTATTAGCATACAGGCCAATACAGCACGCGGTGTCTTTTATGGCGTTCAAAGTCTTTATCAGCTTTTTCCTGACGCATTTTATAGTCAGGAAAAACATGCTGAAATGTGGAAATTGCCTGCCGTAACTATAAAAGACCGAAGTCGTTTTGCTTACAGAGGAATGCATCTGGATGTTTGCCGCCATATCTTTCCGGTGGAATTTATCAAGCAATACATCGACCTGCTGGCCATGTACAAATACAATCATCTTCATTGGCATCTTACTGACGACCAGGGCTGGCGCATTGAAATCAAGGCTTTTCCCCGACTTACCGAAGTTGGTGCCTGGCGCGATGAAACATTGATCGGGCACGGAGGATCAAGCTCAAAAGTTTATGATGGCAAGCCCTATGGTGGTTTTTATTCTCAGGACGAAATCAGAGAAATTGTGGATTACGCTGCCCTGCGATATATCACCATAATCCCTGAAATTGAAATGCCCGGACATGCCTCGGCGGCCTTGGCTGCATATCCTGATTTGGGATGTACAGGTGGTCCTTACAAAGTTGAAACCAGCTGGGGCGTTTTTGAAGATATCTTTTGCACAAAAGAAGAAACTTTTGCTTTTCTGGAACAGGTTCTGGATGAGGTTATGGATTTGTTTCCTTCAAAATACATACATATTGGTGGCGATGAAGCTCCCAAAACACGCTGGAAAACATGCAAAACCTGTCAGCAGCGAATTAAGTCGGAAGGCTTTGCCGATGAACATGAATTACAAAGCTGGTTTGTTCAGCGAATTGAAAAATACCTCAATCAACATGGTCGTAAAATCATTGGCTGGGACGAGATTCTCGAAGGCGGGCTAGCGCCTGATGCAACCCTTATGTCGTGGCGTGGAACCGCTGGTGGTATTGAAGCAGCCCGGCTTGGACATGATGTGATCATGACACCCGTAAGTCATTGCTATTTCGATTATTACCAGGGCGATCCGGCAGCTGAACCTTTGGCTATTGGTGGCTATACACCCTTGTCGAAAGTATATACTTACGAACCTGTTCCCGAAGAACTTAATGAAAAACAGGCCAAACATATCCTTGGTGCTCAGGCCAATCTGTGGTCAGAATATCTGAAAAAACCTGAAAACGTTACTTATATGGCTCTTCCGCGCATGGCTGCTTTGTCCGAAGTACTCTGGAGTCCATCCAAATCGCATGATTGGGAGAAGTTCTATGATAAATTGCCCTCGCATTTTCTGCGTTATGATGCGCTGGGAATTACTTACAGCAAAGCAGTAAATCAGATCAGGGTGGAAGAAACCACAAATGCTGATGACGATGTGATGCTAAATCTGAAAACAGAAGTCCCTTCAGGCCAAATCTATTTCACAACGGATGGCTCTGAACCGGATACCTTGTCAAAACGTTTTGAGCAACCCATTGAAAAAGATGCAATTGAAATACTTAATATGCAGCTGTATCGCAAGGGGCAAAAAATTGGCGAAATACAGCAACGCACTTTCAACAGATCAGCCTACGAATAAGTCAAAAACATTGGCAAGGGTGCTGCTGTTTGCCTTGTAAAATTCGGTGTAGGTGCATCTACTGCAGGTAACGGAAGAAAACTTTTTGTTTTGCACATCAAATAATTTGGCCAGACAACTTCCGGTCACGCGTATCGCACCAATTTCGTATTGTTTGTTGCCACATTTTGGGCATGTATATTTTAAGTGTCTCATTCTGAAGGTTATTTTTTATCATTCTTTTTAATGCGTCCTGCTTCTCTTAAGGCTTTGTGGATGATCCACTCCAGCTGACCATTGGTGCTTCTGAATTCATCAGCAGCCCATTTCTCAACCTGATCAAGCAGATCTTCCTCAATCCGTAAAGCAAAAGCTTTCTTCTTAGCCATAATTTTATTGATACAAAGTTCCTGTGTTTACCACTGGCGAAGCTTCTCTGTCGCCACAAAGCACTACCATCAGATTGCTCACCATCGCGGCTTTTTTGTCGTCGTCCAGCTCAACAATTTGTTTTTCGGATAATTGATCAAGGGCCATCTCAACCATACTCACAGCACCTTCTACAATTTTAAAACGAGCTGCTACAATGGCTGTTGCCTGCTGGCGTTTGAGCATCGCCTGCGCAATCTCCTGGGCATAGGCAATGTAATTTATCCGTGCTTCAATCACTTCTATCCCGGCAATATCAAGCCTTTCGATGATCTCCTTTTCCAATTCGGCATTCACTTCTTCGCCGCCTGATCGCAAAGTGATTTCGGCATCATGATCCTCAAAATTGTCATAAGGATAAATACCGGCCAGCTTTCTTAGTGCAGCCTCGCTCTGCACAACCACGAAATGCTGAAACTCGTCCACCGCAAAAGAAGCTTTAAAAGTATCAGATACCCGCCAAACCAACACCACGCCAATCATAATCGGATTACCGATTTTATCATTTACCTTAATTGGTTCACTGTCGAAATTGCGGGCCCTTAATGAAATCGACCTGCGAACAAAAAATGGATTCACCCAGAAAAAACCATTGTCTTTTATAGTTCCGGAATACTTGCCAAACAAAGTCAATACCACCGCTTTGTTGGGGTTTATTACCGTAAACCCAATGGTAAAGAATATCGCCAGCAGCAATATTACAATAAACAAGGGCGATTTGAGCATGATTAAGCCTGCAACGCCAAATATAAGTAACAGAAATACAACTAACAACATCAAATATCCGGATGTGGCGGTTTTAATTTTTTCCATCTTGCAATAAATTTAATTTGATATTAATTTAATATCACAAAGATATAACAAAATTTCAAAATGTCAAGATTATTGATGAAAAAACTGCGCTGCTTACAACCTTATTTATCTTAAGTTTGTCTGATATTTGTCAGCTCGAATTAATTCTTGTAAAGAGTGATCCGGCTGACAAGCAGCAATCACCAGAAGATTATTTACCATTTTATTAATTTTCACAGGCATTTATGAAACCTCCTGCGATTTTAAGCTTACTCCTTTTGATTTTTCTTCTGTCTTCATGTAAACACGAAAAACAAGTTGTTGATTATGTTGACCCTTTTATTGGAACAGGAGGGCACGGACACACGTATCCGGGGGCAAGCATGCCTTTTGGTATGGTGCAGCTAAGCCCTGATACCAGAAAAGATTCGTGGGATGGCTGCTCGGGCTATCATTACAGCGATCAAACCATTATGGGATTTAGCCATACGCATTTAAGTGGGACAGGTGTTGGTGATTATGGCGACATCCGATTAATGCCAACTGTTGGCGAGCTTATGCTTGAGCCCGGTTTTGAGGAAAATCCTGCTTCGGGTTATCGATCAGTGTTTTCGCATGAGAAGGAAAATGCCGAAGCAGCTTATTATCAGGTTTGGCTTGAAGATTATCAAATCAATGTGGAGTTAACAGTCAGTAAAAGGGCTGGATTTCATCGCTATACCTTCCCAAAAAGCGATAGCTCGCATATTATCATTGATCTTTTTGAAGGAGTTACGTCAGATAAAATTTTGGATGCCTGGGTAAAAATTGAAAACGACAGCACCATCAGCGGATATCGCCGAACCAAAGGATGGGCCAATGATCAGCACGTCTATTTTTATGCGGTATTCTCTAAACCATTCAAACGGTTCGGAATTGCACAAAATGATAAGCTCCAGCCCATGCAGACCTTTGCCAAAGGTGAAAAAATTGTTGCCTGGGTAGATTTCAATACAAACAATAATGAAAGCATTCTGGTGAAAGTCGGCATCTCGGCAGTGGATGAAACTGGTGCTCAAAACAACCTGCTTACCGAAATTCCACACTGGGATTTCGACAAGCAGCGTAGTTCTGCCCATGAAACCTGGAACTCAGAACTTAATAAAATTTCTGTTGAAGGAAAATCTGAGAGCGACAAAACAATTTTTTACACAGCCTTGTATCATACCATGTTGGCTCCTAATCTATACTCCGATATTGACGGCCGATACCGTGGCCATGATATGCTGATACATCAATCCCAGGATAAGGCTTATACAGTTTATTCCCTCTGGGACACTTTCAGGGCTTTGCATCCGCTGTTTAACCTGATCGATCCAACACGCAGCGCAGAAATGATTCGTCACATGCTCGATATTTACGACAAAGGCGGCTTTTTACCAGTTTGGGAACTGGCAGCCAACGAAACCCAGTGTATGATCGGTTATCATGCCGTGCCTGTGATTGTGGATGCCTGGAGAACCGGAATCCACGGTTTTGATCAGCATCAGGCTTTGGAGGCTATGAAAAAAAGTGCCCGGCAACAATTGCATGGTCTGGATACCTATCAAACATTTGGATTTATTCCGGCTGATCACGAAAGTGAATCGGTATCGAAAACACTTGAATATGCCTATGACGACTGGTGCATAGCCGAATTTGCCAAGGCACTGGGACATAATAAACTGGCTGATTCGTTTTATTTGCGGGCTCAACATTACAAAAACCTGTTCGATCATCAAACCCAATTTTTCAGAGGACGACAAAATGGTGGGTTTATTGATCCTTTTGATCCGGCACAAGTCAATTTTATGCTTACTGAAGCCAATTCGTGGCAGTATAATTTCTTTGTTCCACAAGATGTAGAAGGACATATCGCCCTCATGAGCGGAGAAAATGCCTATGCCGAAATGCTGGATTCGCTCTTCAGAGGAAAGACCGGGTTAACTGGTCGCCAACAGGCTGATATCACCGGACTTATTGGCCAATATGCTCATGGCAATGAGCCCAGTCATCATATGGCCTACCTCTATAATTTCGTAGGTCAACCACACAAAACCCAGGATTTGGTTCGTCAGATTATGGATGAGCTCTATCATGCTGCGCCCGATGGTTTGAGTGGTAATGAAGACTGCGGTCAGATGTCGGCCTGGTACGTGTTTAGTGCTCTTGGATTTTATCCGGTTACTCCGGGATCAGGAACTTATATTATAGGTGTGCCACGTTTTGAAAAAGCAGTACTGCGGTTGGAAAATGGTTCTGAATTTCAGGTGAAAGCAACAGGACTTTCCAATAAAAATAAATACATTCAGCGCGTTACACTTAATGGGGCACACTATTCGAAGAGTTTCATCACCTTCGAAGATATTGCTGCCGGAGGTGTTTTGGAGTTTTTTATGGATGCTGAACCGGGTAATGACTTTGGCATCGCACCCGAATCCCGACCCAAGCAAAAAATCGATGGTCAACAACTCACGACCGTTCCGTTGATTCAGGCTGATTCAAAAACCTTTACCGATCAGATTGAAGTAAAAATGATCCATCAATATCCTGATGCTAAAATATTTTTCACCACCGATAACACCCAACCAAACGCTAACAGCCGTGTTTTTAAAGAAGTTTTAACGCTGGACAAAACCACCACAATAAATGCTTACGCTTTGGTGGACGGAGAGCCCAGTGCAGCAGTTACTGCTGATTTTTATCGTATCCCGTCCGGTAGAAATATTGAGTTGCACACGCAATACAGTCCGCAATACCATGCCGGAGGAGAAATCGCACTGATTGACCGACAAAGAGGTCAGGCCGATTTCAGAACAGGCTCCTGGCAGGGCTATCATGGAAATGATTTGTCAGCAACGGTTGACCTGGGCAAAAACCAAAAGCTCAACAAAGTTTCAATTGGTTTTTTACAGGACGAACGCTCATGGATCTTTATGCCGGAATGGATTGAGTTTGAATTTTCGACGGACGGAAAGACTTTTAAGAAAGCCGATAGAATTGCAAACACCATTTCTGTTTATCATGCTGGCAGTTTGATGAAAGAATTTGAAATGAAAGTAAAAAATCAAAATGCACGTTATGTAAAGGTTTTTGCCAAAAACAGAAAAGTTTGTCCGCCAGGCCATATTGGAGCCGGCGAACCCGCCTGGATTTTTGCTGACGAAATTGTAATTGAATAAGGATTCTACCTGGATTTACCTACCTTTCCTAACTGAAAGCAGCATTAGTTTTGGCTTCTGCAAGAATAAGCTAACTTTGCACTTCATCACGCTCAAATGCTGTATTTAATAGCCACTACCCTACTCTCTGCTGCGATTTTCGTGGTTTTCAAACTTTTTAAAAAGCTTGGAATTAACAATTTGCAGGCGATCGTTACCAATTATTTAGTTGCCGGCACTACCGCACTTTTGGTGTATTCCGGCGAAATAAATCTGGCCCGCTTTGTAGAGGCCAGTTGGTTTCCATTTTCGTTTTTGATTGGTGGAGCTTTTATCGGCGTGTTTTTTCTGTTTGCACTCTCGAGCCAAAAAGCCGGTATTGCCATCACAGCCGTGTCCAGTAAAATGTCGGTTGTGATACCAACCTTAGCTGGTTTTATACTTTTTTTTGAACAAGGATCAATTGTGAAAATATTAGGGATTTTATTGGCATTGCTGGCATTATATATGGCATTAAGAAAGGACAAAAAAGATAAAATCAAGCTTTCGTGGAAGGTAATTTTACTTCCACTGTTTCTATTTTTGGGCACAGGAATAAATGACCTTATGATGAAAATAGCAGAGCACTACTATGTTACAGACGACCTTCTGCTTTTGCTGGCAAACATCTTTTTTGTGGCATTATTAATTGGCAGTTCAGTTTTGTTGTTCAACCTAAAAAAAACACCTCAAGCACTGAAATTCAAAAATATCCTTGCCGGATCTATGCTGGGACTCATCAATTTTGGTTCCACCTATTTTTTATTCAAAAGTATGGCTTGCTATGACAATTCTGTTTTGTTTCCTGTGAGAAATGCAGGAGTTGTTGCGCTTACGGCTTTGGTTGCTTTGATCTTTTTTAGCGAAAAACTGAGTAAGACAAACTGGGCAGGAATCGGGATAGCCATAATAGCCATAATCATGATTGCAAATAACTGACAATGGACGATACTTATAACGAAATATCCGAAAGTGGAGAAGGACTCTACAAAGAAAAAGGCAGCAAGTTTATTGCTCATGCTTTTAAGGTGTACAGCGAGGAGGATGTGAAGCAGGAACTTGAGAATCTTAAAAAACGCTATCACGATGCCCGCCACCATTGTTATGCCTACATGATCGGGACAGATAAATCACTTTTCAGGGCAAACGATGATGGAGAGCCTTCAGGAACAGCCGGAAAGCCGATTCTCAATCAGATACTTTCAAAAGAGGTGACCAATGTTTGTATTGTTGTTGTGCGCTATTTTGGCGGCACTAAACTGGGGGTAAGCGGTTTGATAAATGCCTATAAATCAGCTGCCCGCGAAGCTCTTGAAGATTGCAGAATTATTGAAAAGACCATCGACTGCCATTATGCGCTTCAATTTGAATATCCCTTGATGAATGAAGTGATGCGAATTATGAAAGAGGAAAATCTCGAACAACATAATCCAAAATTTGAATTAGACTGCTATTTTGAAATCCGGATCAGAAAAAGTGAAGCAGATCGCATCGAAGAAAAATTTAAAAATTTGTATGGCTTAAACATAAAATTTGTCGAAACTAATTAGATGACTGGCTGTTAAAAATTTATTCTCCGTTTTCGGATATCGGTCTGCTGATTTACATCAAAAAAAATAATATTTCAAGGCCAAATTAATTTTTTTTTTCACTTTTTTACTCTCATATTTGTTGAAAAATCAGCAGCTCCTCAAACGAATTGTAAAACAATAACAATCAGTAGTTTACTGATTTGACAGAAATGTGCGGTTGTTAATTTTGTATTAACTGTTTGATTATCAATTAGATGAAGAAAAGACACATCGATGTTTGGGACAATTGTTTAAATGTGATTAAGGACAATGTTCACAACCAAAGCTACAAAACCTGGTTTGAACCAATCAAACCAATCAAGCTCGAGAACAATGTATTGACAATTCAGGTTCCCAGTCAGTTTTTTTATGAATGGCTCGAAGAGCATTACATCAGTTTGCTCAAAAAAACGATTAAAAAAGAATTGGGTGTTGAAGGCCGTTTGGAATACAGCATCATCATGGATAATTATGATGCCGGAACACCTTACGCCATAAAATTTCCGACCAGCAACAAAAAAGACACTAAAAACCCACTCGTTTCGATGCCACTCGACCTGAATAAAGGCACCTCAAAAGACATCCCCAATCCTTTTATTATTCCAGGGCTCAAAAAAATTAAAGTTGAGTCGCAGCTGGTCGAAAGTTATTCCTTCGATAATTTTGTTGAAGGCGACTGTAACCGTTTGGCAAGATCTGCAGGATATGCCGTTGCCGAAAATCCGGGTAAAACTGCCTTTAACCCCCTGCTCATTTTCAGCGGAACAGGTTTGGGCAAAACACATCTCGCTCATGCCATCGGCTTGCAGGTAAAAAACAATTACCCCGACAAAACAGTTTTATACATTCAAACAGAGCAATTTATAAGTCAGTTTATACAATCAGCACGCAACAATAATCAAAACGATTTTGTCCATTTTTATCAGATGATCGATGTGTTGATCATTGATGATATTCAGTTTTTGGCCAGCAAAGACAAAACACAGGATGTATTTTTCCATATTTTCAACCACCTGCATCAAAATAACAAACAGTTAATTATCACAAGTGATAAACCTCCGGTTGAGCTAAAAGGGCTTGAACCACGCTTGCTTTCGCGCTTTAAATGGGGCCTTTCGGCTGATTTGCAGATTCCTGATCTGGAAACCAGAATTGCCATCCTGAAAAGGAAATTATACAACGACGGCATCGAAATTCCACAGGAAGTGATTGAATACCTGGCATATAACATCACCACCAACGTTCGCGAAATGGAAGGTGCACTGATATCTTTGGTGGCACAATCTTCGCTCAACAAAAAAGCCATTACCATCGACCTTGCCCGGCAAATGATAGATAAATTCGTAAAAAATACCACCCGCGAAATTTCAATCGATTATATCCAAAAAGTGGTATGCGATTTCTTTGGCCTGCCTGTTGAGCAAATCAATACGAAAACCCGTAAACGCGAAATTGTTCAGGCACGCCAGTTGGCCATGTACTTCTCGAAAAAGCATACCAAATCGTCCTTAGCCACCATCGGACTACACTGTGGCAACAAAGACCACGCTACTGTTCTACATGCCTGTAAAACAGTGAGTAATCTGATTGAAACTGACAAACAATTTGAAGGATACGTTAACGAAATTAATAAAAAAATTCAGCATTAGCCTCAAAAATGTAGTATATTCGTACTGATAAAACCAAAACCGGATGCTGTGTAAAAAGGAAATTTTACAACAGAAAATTCCGGATTAAAACAAATTTTCAAGACTATGAATATACTTTTTGTTTGTTTAGGAAACATCTGCCGCTCACCCATGGCAGAAGGTATTTTAAAAAAGATTTTCCGTGAAAAAGCTTTAAAAGGAAAGGTTGAGTCGGCCGGATTTGAATCCTTCCATATCAACGAACCACCTGATCCGAGAGCAGTACAAGTGGCAGCAAATCATGGCATTGACATCTCCAAAAAACAAGCCCGCCTCTTCAGAAAGGTCGATTTTGATCGTTTTGACTACATCTATGTGATGGACACACAAAATATGAACGATGTGAAAGATCTGGCACGTAGTGAAGTTGACCTGCAAAAAATTGACTACTTAATGAATGTGATAGAGCCCGGCTCCAACAAAGTTATCCCGGATCCATTTCTCAGTGGTATTGAGGACTGCGCAAAAGTGTTTGAGCTGATGGAAAAAGCCTGTCAGAAGATTGCTGAAAAAGCCATATAGTATGCAGCAAATAACTGAAACTATTCCAGACAAGCAAACCATCGCGCAGGCAGCCGCCAGCATAGCCCCTTACATACATCAAACTCCTGTGCTATCGTCAGCATATTTGAATCAATTGGTTCAGGGAAGTCTTTTTTTTAAATGCGAAAATTTTCAAAAGGCAGGAGCTTTTAAGTCACGTGGAGCATTCAACACTTTATTATCACTCGGCAAAGATGAACTAAAAGCCGGCGTTGCCACCCATTCGAGCGGCAATCATGCACAGGCTCTGGCACGTGCAGCAATGATACTCAATGCCGAGGCTTATATCGTTATGCCACGCACAGCTCCCAAAGTAAAAGTTGATGCAGTAAAAGCTTATGGCGGCCGCATTACTTTTTGTGAACCCACACTTGAAGCACGCGAATCGGCTCTGGAGGAAGTGATAGACAAAACCGGCGCAAGCTTAGTTCATCCCTACAACGATTACCGTATCATAGCCGGACAAGCCAGCTGTGCGATGGAATTGCTGCATCAGACCGAAAAGCTCGATTACATCTTTTGTCCGGTTGGCGGTGGCGGGCTGCTCAGTGGAACAGCTTTGTCAGCCAACTATTGGTCGCCCACCACCAAAGTTATTGGTTGCGAACCTAAAGGAGCTGATGACGCTTACAGGTCGTTCGCTACCAGAAACTTTGTCCCAAGCATCAACCCGAAAACAGTTGCCGACGGTCTTTTAACGTCCTTAGGAAGCCTGACCTTCCCCATCATTCTCAAATATGTGAACGAAATTATTACCATTGGTGAAAAAGAAATAATTACAGCCATGCGTCTGGTGTGGGAGCGCATGAAGATAATCATCGAGCCCAGTGCCGCTGTGCCTTTGGCTGTTGCCTTATCCGGAAAAATTGACCTGAAAGGAAAAAGAGCGGGCATTATCTTTTCGGGTGGAAATGTAGATTTAAATGCGCTTCCCTGGCAATGAAAAATAAAGGAACACTTTATCTGATTCCAACACCAATTGGAGATACTGCTCTTGAGCAAACGATTCCGGTTCAAACAATTGAAGTGGTACGCAAACTGGATTACTTTATCGTTGAAAACCTGCGAACAGCAAGGCGTTTTATTAGCAAAACAGGAACATCCAAAGAAATTGATGAAATTGAATTTATTGTACACGACAAACACTTTGATTCGCGCGAAACAGGAGCCCTGCTCCATCCGTTGCTGGAAGGAAAAGATGCTGGCCTCCTATCAGAAGCCGGAACACCCTGCATTGCTGATCCAGGTGGAGCTGTGGTGGCACAGGCCCATGAATGGGGAATAAAAGTTGTGCCACTAAGCGGACCCAATGCAATTATTCTGGCTTTGATGGCTTCGGGCTTCAACGGACAGGCTTTTCGCTTTCATGGCTATCTGCCAATACCCGAGAATGAAGCCGTGCAAAGTCTCAAATCGCTTGAACAACAATCTTTTAACACGGGCGAGACTCAGATCTTTATTGAAACGCCTTTCCGAAACAACGCCATGATTGAACGCATCATCAAACATTGCAAGGCTGATACTTTATTGTGTGTTGCGGCTGCAATCAGCACATCCAACGAAAAAATCATCACTTTGCCAGTTGTAGCATGGCAGACAAAACAATTTAATTTTCACAAAGTTCCGGCAGTGTTCCTGATCTGGAGTGCAAATAAAAACGTGTTTCAAAAAAAGCGTAAAAAATACAAACGCTGACTTTAAAACACGTTTTTAAAAGACTTTAAGAAGTACATTGATTCAGCTATTAGTGGTGGTGACCATGAGGTCCGTGCACATGTCCGTGACTTAGCTCTTCGGCTGTGGCATCGCGCACTTCGAGAATATCACCCGAAAAATGCAGGTCCAATCCGGCTAGCGGATGATTAAAATCCATTTTAACGGTATCATCCGAGATTTCCATTACCACACCATCCAATGGATTGCCATTTTGATCCTGCATGGTAATCTGATTCCCGATTTGAAGCAATTCATCATCAATCTTGCCATCTACTTCAAATATTTTCTTATCCAAATCAATAACAGCCTCATCATTGGGCTGACCATAACCTTCGTTGGCTGAAAGATTAAAACTGAATTTGTCACCAACTGCCAAGCCATTAAGACTCTCTTCAAATTTTGGCAACAAACCACCAACACCAAAAAGGTAAACAAAAGGTCTGTCTTTTTCTACTTTTTGAATTAATTCGCCCTGAGCGTCCTGATGACGCAATTCGTAAGTGAGTGAAACAACTTTTTTAGTCCCTACTTTCATTAAACCAGATTTTGTATAATTTTTAAATGGATTTTCAGGCTTAAATGAAATAATTCGCCTGAAAATCAATAATTTTTCGCTACAAAGGTAAGTCAAAAATTTTAACTGCCCTGCGAAGTAATGGCAACAAACCAGCGAGATGAAGCCTGTACTGCAACACAGTAATTTACACCCGTGACCGGAATAAATGGTTTATGGTAAAAATATTTTACCTTCGTCTGCTAAAAAATCACATCCATTGAAAACTGAAAATATGCCCTCCGAAACCGTATTAAACATTCATGGTATCGTAAAACAATTTGGCAAAATAAAAGCAGTAAACAAGCTACAACTGGAGGTTAAAACAGCTCAGATTTTTGGCATCTTAGGCCCTAATGGATCGGGCAAAACAACAACACTCAGCATGATTTTGGGGCTGATCCAACCCAACCAGGGCAGCTTTGAATGGTTTGGCCAGCCACTTTCGCCTGCCATTCTTAAACGTATTGGGTCAATCCTGGAAACACCCTTATTTTATCCATACCTCAATGCGATAGATAACTTAAAAATAATAGCTGATATCAAAGAAACCACTTATGATGAAATTCCGGAATTACTCAGGATGACAGGGCTTTTCGAAAGAAGGCACGACGCTTTCAGAACCTATTCGCTAGGCATGAAACAACGACTTGCCATTGCTGCTGCAATGATTGGAAATCCGGATGTGCTGATTCTGGACGAACCCACCAACGGGCTTGATCCACAGGGAATTGCCGATATCCGGGCAATGATCCTAACAATTGCGAAACAAGGCAAAACCATTATCCTGGCCAGTCATTTGCTTGACGAAGTGCAAAAAATATGCACCCATGTAGCTGTCTTGCAAAAAGGCGTCTGTCTGTATTCAGGAAGTGTTGAAGCTATTGGAGGTGATGGTGTTCTGCTGGAGGTATCGGCTGAGGATACAGACTTACTTGAAAAAGAAATTCAATCGTGTGCCTGGACTCGTTTGCACGAACAACGCAATGGGATACTAAAGGTTCAACTCGAAAAAGCATATACTCCCGCCGATTTGAATGCCTATCTGATCGAAAAGGGCGTGCGTGTAAATCATTTGAACACGGCAAAAAAATCCCTCGAAACGCATTTTCTGGAACTATTAAAACAACAGGCATGAAAAGATTAGGATTGATTACATTCAGAAAGCTTTTCAAAAGCAGGGTATTTTGGATCATGTTGTCGTTATATGTGTTGAGCCTCAGCGGTATGTTGTTTGGCGTAGAGTCCTTTGTAAACAAAATAGCAGGAGACGCAAGCAGAAACTCCCCTATCCCAATTCCAGACTTCTCCCTTTATCAGTTTCCATACGTCTGGCATAATCTCAGTTATCTGGCAGGATTTTTAAAAGTTTTTCCAGCCCTAATACTCATTGTATTTGTGGCCGCTGAATATTCGTACCGTACAAACAGATTACAAATTATGATGGGTTTGAGCCGTGGAGAATACTTTGTTACGCAAGGCCTTATTATACTGGCATTGGTTTTGATTTCGGTATTGATACTTGCCATGTGGGTATTGATTCAGGGCTTTTTACATTCGACCGAGCTTAGCCTGATCAGTATTGCTGACAAGAGTTATTTCATGGCTGCCTATGCGCTGGAAATAATGGCATTCCTGAGTTTTGCACTCCTGATCGTTACCATGCTTCGAAGAAGTGGCTTAAGCATCGTTACTTTTTTAGTTGCCTACTATGTTATCGAACCCATTATACGTTTTTATGTGCCTGAAGTTGTGGCCATTAACCTGCCATTTAAACGTATTGGAAGTATGATTGATGTACCCAATTCGAGTTTGATGCAACTCTTTGGGCTCAACTTTAAAACTTATATCGAATATCAAGATTTAATAGTAGTGCTGCTTTATACACTCTTATTTCTGGGTATAAGCTATTGGATCATCAGGAAGCGGAATTTATAAATCAGGAATTTGCCGGAAGAAAATTAAAGGAGATTTACTGTTGAAGGTCTTTTTGAAAGAAATTCATTTATATTTGCGACCAATTCAACCGTTTTATCCTGGCCAACTAGCTAATCAGTAATAAACCAGGTATAAATACGATTCAAATGAGTAAAATTATTTTTCCTGAGAGGGAATCTTTTGAGCAGTATCGAATTGGTTTCGGGAAGAGGCTGTTTGATATCATATTTTCGGCACTGGCAATTGCGATAACCTCACCACTTATATTGTTGATTACCCTATTAATAAAACTGGAATCGAAAGGCCCTGTGCTCTATATTTCGGAGCGTGTAGGCACAGGATACGACATTTTCAGGTTTTACAAGTTCAGGTCGATGCGGATCAATGCCGAAGAAGAACGAAATCAACTCTCAGAGCTTAACTTATACCTGATCAACAAACAACATCAGCAACCAGGTAATGAAGAAAGCTGTCCGGAATGCGAAAGACTGGGCAAAAGTTGTTCTCCACTTTTATATATTGACGGAACTGAGATTTGCGAGAACTGGTATCTTGAGTTGAAAAGGCGCAAAAACAGAAATACGGCTTTTTTTAAGATGAAGGATGACCCTCGTGTAACCCGTGTTGGGAAGATAATACGCCGTTTTAATCTTGACGAGCTGCCACAGTTTTTCAACGTATTAAAAGGTGATATGTCTATTGTTGGCAATCGGCCGCTGCCCCTGTATGAAGCAGAAAAACTAACTACCGATCAGTGGTCGTATCGTTTTTTGGCACCTGCCGGAATAACAGGCATGTGGCAAATTCATCCCGATCGTTTCCGATCAGAAGAAAACAGAATCAACCTCGACAACCAATACGCAATGATTGCATCTCCAATTAAAGACATAGAAATCATTGTGAAATCCTTCCCAACTTTCTTTAGGAAAAATAATTATTGAGTCCGCTCCGAAAAAAATCAATTTGCCCCTAAATCCCCCAAGGGGGACTTTCTTAAACTGCTGATTTTTAGCTTTCCCCTTTTAGGGGGCAGGGGTCAAAAAGCTAAAATTCAGCAGTTTTTTGACTATTCGGAGTGGGCTCAATTATTAAAAGTTAAAGAAAATTTGAACCAATTGTAAGCAATAGTCGAAAGTAAAAAAATTTTATAAAACCCCACTACACACTTTAGTCCTGATCAAATATCTTCAAGACTTTAATACGAACCATAAAACTTTCGCAAAAACCATTCAGCGGCAAGTAAAGCGACCAGCAAACCAAACAACAAGCGAAAATTAATCAGCGCATCAAAGAAATTTTCATAGCGTGCCACACTCACCAGGCTTTCATCCGAAGCTAAATCATTGATTAGTTGATCCATTTCTGAAACCGTATAGAAATTTCCTCCTGTTTGCTCCGCTATATGTTGTAATAAATTCCAGTTAGCAACAAGTGTGCTGCTTTCGATGCTGGTACTTTCAACAATAAAGCGACCCCGCGCTTCGAGCTTTTCATCGCCCAAAACTCCTGAAACCGTGAAAGTATATACTCCTTCACTTAAATGCCCTGCATTCAAAGTGTAGAAAGGAGGATCCTGCATCAGCTCAAACGCATACGTCCTTCCATTCTGTTCATTAATCAGTTGCGCTTCCAGTGGAATATCGTGGATCAATTCACCGCTTTTGTTTCGCAACTCAGCTTTGATCAAAACAGGACTACCGCTGGTGTATGTTGCTTCGGCAAATACTTTGAGCAAGCTGTTATCATTTTGAATAACAACATATCGGATGATCTGCTGCAGCAGGTTGTCAAAATGATTATGTGTTTGATTATGCCTGTAATCCTGCATACGCCATCCCCACACTCCGGTGCCAAAAATCAATCCGCTTTTCCGGTCGCCATCACGACCAAAAAACACTAGCGGCCGGTTTGTATCAACACCTCTGATCCTTTGAAAAAACAATATCTCGGCCTGCGACATCAGCTCCAGCTCTGCGTAAGGAAGATTTAAGGGAGGCCACTGGCTGAGTTGCTCTGCCATTTGGGCATCTGCATTAAAGGCTGTAAAATTTTGATTGAACCCGGCATTTACCTGAATCCAATCATTGGAGGATGTGAAAATCTTAGCTAACTGCTGCAACTCATTAAAAAGGCTCAGGTTTGTGTGCTGCCCTATAATCCACAACACAGGCATTTGCGGTCGTTCAGATAAGAAATTTTGAAGCAGCCTGTGATTATCTGTTGCGTTCGGCATTTGATGTAAAACGAGCAGATCATACACACCGGCATCACCATTAAGTTTGGTAGTAGTATAGTTAAATTCCAGCTGATATTGATCGCCCAAGGCTGCCTGAATGGCTCCTAAATCGGGATGAGGGGCTTTTGCTATCACCAGGATGCTTTGCTTTTTCTCGATTACTTCAACAAAGAACTGTTTTATATTATTCGTTGTATTGTACTCCTCATCAAGCTGTTCAATACGAACTTCCATATTCTTAAACCCTGCTTCATCTGCTTGTGCCTGAAAATTCAGAGTGCGTGAATACCGGTTAGAGCCAGGTATGAAGTTCTGCTCACCAATTTTTTCGTCATCCATCCAAAGTGATACTACCACATTTTTACGCATTGCATTGTACGCTCTGATGGTAAGCTCAACCGGAAAAAGCGATCCTTTGATCACCTGTCGGTTAAACCGGATATCAAAAACCGCCAGATCGGGATGCATAAGGGTGTCGCCCAGGGCAAGGGTATGAGTTTTAAAAGGGAAATCAGCAGCTGCAAGCTCCGGCTGAAAACCGGCATTATAAATCCCATCCGAAAAAAGCACTACAGCACCCAGATTACGCCTGAAATAGGATTTACGCAGGTGAGAAAAAACAGCTGCGATATTGGTTCGGTTTTCATTGAATCGTGGTGCCGAAGCCTGAGAAATTGCCTGACCAAACAAGAGTGTATCAACGATAAAATCACGGCTTATCTGTTTGTAAACAGAATCAAGCTTATCGAGATAAGCATTCCTATAATAGCCTGAGTCGTTAGCCGATACGATGGAAGCTGAATTATCGTGTGCCAGCACAATTACCGGAGACTCAACATTTTTGACCCGTTGAAGCAGATAGGGTTTTAACAGCAGCAATCCCAGCACAAAAATCACCAATAATCGGAGAACTGCCAACAAAGCTTTGAGCCACTTCGGATAAGGAAGCGTTTTGTTTCTCCAATACAGCAAAGCAGCTATTGCGGCTGCTGTGATCAATATTGGGATAATCAACCAGCCCGGGTATTCCAGAAAAACAGGAAAATTCATAGTAACCGGTTTATATTCTCAATTTCAAATTGTTGCTGATCTAACCGGCAATTTACCAGGTTTACATACTCATGCCACCACAAACACTAATCACCTGACCAGTTACATAAGCTGAAAGATCGGATGCCAAAAATACAGCTACATCAGCCACATCTTCCGGTTTTCCGCTTCTTCGCAACGGGATTGTTGAAATCCATTGTGTGCGTACATCATCCGGAAGTTTATGGGTCATTTCTGTTTCGATAAAGCCTGGTGCAATCGCATTACAACGAACATTGCGGCTACCCAGCTCGGCAGCAATGGATTTGGTAAAGCCTATCATTCCCGCTTTTGATGCGGCATAATTTGACTGGCCTTTATTACCATTTACACCGACCACAGAGCTCATATTAATTATGGATCCATTACGCTGCTTAAGCATAACAGATTGAACTGCCTTTGTAAGGTTGAAAACAGATTTCAGGTTGACGGTAAGCACCATATCCCAATCCTGCTCACTCATACGCATAAGCAGGTTATCGCGGGTGATGCCGGCATTGTTGATCAGCACGTCTATCCGGCCGAAATCAGCAAGTACCGCATCGGCAAGTTTAATGCTATCATCAAATGAAGCTGCATTGGAACCATAACCTTTTGCCTGGATACCCATACCAAGCAATTCTTTTTCTGTTTGCTCCATGATTTCATCTCTTCTGAGATCAGAAAAAGCAATAGCAGCACCTTCGGCTGCAAACCGCATTGCAAGAGCTTTTCCTATTCCACGGGAGCCGCCTGTTATGAGGGCTACCTTACCTTCGAGTAATTTCATCTGTTTTAAGTTTTTTTTAATTGGGCGAAGATACAAAAGAAAGTTTAAGTTGATGCAGGCCTGGTAGCCACCAAAATATGATGAGCTGAAGCTTAACAATTAAAATGCAACTGTACTACAGCACCACCTTCATCAGCATTTTTAAGTATTACGTTCCCATTGTGTGCTCTGATGATCAGCTTAACGGCGGCCAGCGAAAGACCAAAACCCTGTTCGATAGTGATATGTTCCTGTCTTAAAAAGTTTCGCAATCGGCTGAACACCTCTTCCGAAAAGCCCTTACCATCGTCACGCACTTCGAGGCAGATCGAATGGTTCTCCAAACTACTGGAAAGCCATATTTTTCCTCCTGTTGGAAGGTGTGAAATGGCATTTTCGATCAGGATACATATACTTTTCTGGAGCAAATCGGCATCCGCTTTCACTATCCTGGCATCTTTACTTATGTTGATCTCCACCTTGATTTCCTTTTCGTCCAGTGAAGACTGGAGTTCGTAAACCACCATTTCAAAAAGGTTTTCCAGGTCAATATCAAAAAGTTCAATCTGTTGATTATTAAATTGAAGCGATGTTATCAACAAGGCAGTTTCGGCAAATCTGACAAGGCGTTCGGAAGAGGTATTCAGATAATCGAGGTATTCCTTTTGCTCCTCATCGGCTATGCTTTGTTTAAGTAAGGAAGTTATTCCGATGATTCCGTTAAGTGGGGTACGGAGTTCGTGGCTGATGATGGTTAAAAAATCGCTTTTGGCCTTTTCGAGCTGTGCCAGCTGTTTGTTTGCCTGTTGCAGTTCGAGGGTGCGATGGGCCACCTTTTCTTCGAGGCTTTGATTCAGTTCCTGCAGTTGTCTTTTGTTGCGTATCAGCTCAAGCTGTGTTGTAACCCGTGCCTGCAATTCTGAGGCATTGAAAGGCTTGGTGATGTAGTCGTTGGCACCGCACTCAAATCCTTTTACAATCTCCTCGGCTTCAGTTTTAGCCGTTAGAAAGATGATGGGAATATCAGCAGTCTTTTTCTCTTTTTTAAGTTTGGCACATACTTCAAAACCATCCATCCCGGGCATCATAATATCAAGTAAAATCAAGTCGAAAATATTCTCGGAAGTAAGTTTTAGGGCTTCACTGCCCGACAGCGCGTAAGCGATTTGCCGGTTAGGCCCGGAAAGCAATTTGCCAAGCACCTGAATGTTTTTTGGTAAATCATCAACAATAAGCAGTCTTTCCAAAACTGGTTTTTTTTTCATAATGATTGGTTTTTTTTGAATGATCAGCTTTTGTTTGGTATTATTTTAACCTTTAGTTTCAATAACTTTAAGGTTTTGAAATTGCCGAAGCAGACGACTGATCTGTTCAACATCAAAATTTTCGACAGCTGCTTCCAGGCTTTTTCCATAATGATACAGCTCCTTTAATTTATTCTCATCTGCCACATTAATACATTCGATGGCTAATTGTTGCGCATCACCTACTACATTGCTTCCAAGTGCTTTTAACCATAAATGATGTACTTTTTCGAAAACCGGACTTAGTTCGATATTTTCCTGCAAAATCAACTGGTCATCGGGCAAGTCATTTGTTAATATTTCGTTATGTAACTTTATCAGAAAATGCTTGAGTAAGTCCTGCTGATCAGGCAGTTTGAACACTACACCATCAGGATATTGCTGTTGCTGCGAAGGGCTTAACTCATCAATATAAATCAATTGCAGATTGCGTTCGCGCATGATGATAAAGAGTCCTTTTTTGAGTGGGTTGATCGCTTCTTCCGGATCGATTATCAGACAATGTGGGTGGTGTGTGCCAAACAATTCCATGAATTCGTCACTCCCTTTTGCAAGCATCATATCATATCCTGTTTGGTCGGCAATCTCATCTATCAGGTGATGCTTAACCGGATTTTGAGTGAGAAGCAAAATTTTGTGCGCATTTACATTGCTTAAAGCAACTTCATTATACCTCACTTCATTAAAATAGTCGGATGGCTCAATTGCCAACTGTATGGGCTTTACGTCCTTAAAACAAATTGAAAAGACCGTCCCAACACCAATCTGACTTTCCAGGTTGATACTTCCATTCATGGCTTTAACCAACCGCTGTGTAATGGCAAGGCCCAGCCCTGTTCCTTTCAGGTTGGCAGCATGGGAAGGATGTTGGTAAAAGGCTTCAAAAATTTTATCCTGATCCTCCTTGTCGATCCCGATACCGGTATCCGAAATCACGATATGCAAATCGATCAACTCCTTTTTATTAGTACTCTCAGTTGCAAATATCCTCAGCCCTATACTTCCCTGATCGGTAAATTTTATAGCATTACCAATCAGATTAAAGAGTATTTGCCTCAGACGTACCTCGCTTAAAAATACCTCATCAGGAAGGGCTTCGTCAAGCTGCAACTTAAAGTTCAATTGTTTTTCGCGCAACTGGAGTAAAAAAAGCTGTTTGATTTCGTTGGCAAGCACTCGCAGATTAAGAGGGCCATTGTCGATGATCATTTTATCGGCCTCAATTTTCGACAGGTCGAGTATATCATTAATCAACATAATCAGGCTCTGGCCAGAGTTTCGGATAGCTTCCAAAAAAGTACGGTGCTGACTATTATCAATCAATTTGTGAAGTATATCAGCAAATCCGATTATAGAATTCATTGGTGTACGGATTTCATGACTCATATTAGCCAGAAACTGACTTTTGAGCTTGCTGTGATGTTCGGCTTCATCTTTGGCTTGCAGCAACTTATCCGCATACACTTTTAATTCGGCCTGTGCATGTTCAATTTCGGTCTTTTGTTTGCGCAGCAGTTTGTTCGATTTGGTTTTAATGTGCATTAAATAAATCCCGATAAGCAGTGTCAACATCAATAATATCAGTCCTGAATTATAAATGAGATTAACCAGCCGTTGATCTTTCATCCGCAGATCGGCCAATTCTTTCTGATGCTGCAAAAGTGCGATCTGGCTTTCGCTTCGCTCCCTGTCAAAAAGCGTTTGCATCTGGATGACAGTACGCCTCAGATTGTTACCTAAAATGCTATCATTGATTTTGTTCGATTCCTCCATATAAGCAATGGCTTGCTTGTAGTGGCCTTTGTTTTTGTGGTAAGTGTACATCAGGTCGATGGCTCTCTTATAGGTGATCAGGGCATTAGTTTCTTTGGCCAGTTGCAGTCCTTCATTGATATAAGGCAGGGCTTTTTCGGGTTCGCCCATCTCGAGATATAATGCTCCAACATTGATATTGCTCTGGGCCAGGTAGTTCAGGTCGCCTATCGACTTATTGATATCCAGGCCTAACAAATAATAGTTTAGCGCTTTGCTAAATTGCTGTCGCTCGCGATATACATTGCCCAAATCGTTGTAACAAATGGCAACTCCCTTGGAGGAACCTGCCTCTCGGTTTACCTCTAACGAAAGCAGGTAATACTCAAGTGCTTTATCAAAATCGTTTTGCTTAAAAAAGACATTCCCAATATTATTCAGATTGATTGCCACCCCCACCAGGTTATTCAGTTGCTGCTCAATCGCCAGGCCTTCTCTGAACCTGCGCAGAGCCTCCTGATAATTCCCCAGCATATATTGGATGTTTCCCAAACCATTAGAAGCAACCAGATAACTTCTGTCGTCGTCCAGTTCTTCGGCCAAGGCCATAGCCCTGAGGTGATAATCACTGGCTACGCGATAATCGTCCATTCGTCGATGAACAACACCCAGGTTGTTGAGGGCACGCAAACGAGCCCGTGGCAACATAAGTGAATCAGCAATACTTAATTCTGTCTTATGCCAAAATAAGGCTTCGTGATACATGGCCTGGTTACGCTCATACACCCCTATCTCATCCATTTTCTGTAGAAGTACCGGGCCAAGCTGTTCTTGCCATGCCAGTTGTTTAGCCACTTGAATCAATGAATCAGCCTTATGCCCATGACTTATCAGATCGTCAGCTTTACGGACAAGTCTGGCTTCCTCAAGTAAATCAATTATCCTCAAGCTGTCTGATTGATAAGCTGCTTTAGTGGGAATAAAAATGCTGTCATGGATCATCCCCTGATTTTGTGCAACCGATTCAGGGAAAGGGAAAAACGCCAACCCTATGACGAAAAAAATTGAGAAACCGAATAATTTAAAATTGTTCATCAACCTGCTGAAAGAATTGGATGGATTAAAAATTTTAAGCAGCTAAACTCAGCAAAGATTACAAAAATAACTGATTTTTATGATTATGAAACTTTTACTTGAACAAGCAGATAAAAAAACCGATTAATACGGTCCAACTTAAAGCCGTGACAATAAATTCAATTTCAATCTGCTGTTTTGAAATGATCAACGAAAGTAACTACTTTTGCTGGTTAAACTATCTGCATGTTTAAACGAATTCTTGTCATACAAACTGCTTCGTTGGGTGATGTGATTTTAGCCACTGCCCTGCTCGAAAAATTGCACCACCACTATCCTGAATCCAGGTTGGATTTTTTAATCAAAAAAGGATATGAAGGGCTTTTCGCAGGCCATCCCTACCTGGGCAGGCTTTGGATTTGGGATAAGAAAGAGAAAAAATACGAGAAGCTTCGGCAACTAATCCATGAAATCAGGGCCAGCCGTTTTGATCTCGTCATTAATTTACAGCGCTTCGCTGCTACAGGCCTCATCACGAGCCTGAGTAAAGCACCGATGCGAATTGGATTCAGCAAAAATCCGTTCAGCCTGTTTTACACCAAAAGCGTTAAACACCTCATTGGCAGGCCAGGAAAAGAGGTTCACGAGACAAGGCGCAATCAAAATCTTATTGTTTCCATAACAGATGGCCAGCCTGCCAAACCCGCCTTATATCCGTCAAAAGCAGACTATGCAAAAGTTTCGGCTTACAAAACCAAGGCTTTCATTTGTATCGCTCCGGCCTCTTTGTGGTTTACCAAGCAATTTCCAGAAGAAAAGTGGGTGCAATTCATGCAGCAGCTCGACCCCGAACTATATGTTTATCTGCTAGGCAGTGCGGCAGATAAAGACTTATGCAACCGTATTATTTCAGGCTCGGGACATGCCAACTGCATGAACCTGGCGGGTAAACTCAGCCTACTCGAATCGGCCGCACTGATGCGTCATGCTAAGATGAATTTTGTAAATGATTCAGCTCCCATGCATCTGTGCAGTGCAATGGATGCACCGGTTACGGCTATTTATTGCTCCACAGTTCCCGATTTTGGTTTTGGTCCGCTTTCGAGCAAATCAATTATTGTTCAAACTTCCGAAAAACTGACTTGTCGTCCTTGCGGACTACATGGCTGGCAAAGCTGCCCCAAAAAGCATTTTCGATGTGCTACAACCATTTCTGTTAACCAATTATTAAACCACCTATGAGGACTTATGATGAAGAGGTGAAACTGACTGTTGAGGCGTTAAAAGCCGGCAAGGTGATCCTTTATCCAACAGATACTATCTGGGGTTTGGGATGCGATGCCACCAATGCCAAAGCTGTTGATAAAATTTATAAGATCAAACAACGTGTCGAAAAAAAGAGCCTTATAGCCTTGGTTGACAGCGAAGTACGCCTATCACAATACGTAAAAAAAGTGCCTGAACTGGCATATGATCTGATCCGAAATGCTGCTAATCCACTCAGTATTGTTTACCCAGGAGCACAAAACCTGGCTAAAAATATGATTGCAGCCGACAAAACTGTTTGCATTCGAATCACTACCAACGAATTTTGTACTGCCATCATACAAGGGCTGGGAAAAGCCATTACTTCAACCTCCGCTAATATCTCGGGGCAGGCTTCTCCTTTGATTTATAGTCATATCAGTGATAAAATAAAATTGGCTGTAGATCATATTGTTGGCCTCTATCAGGATGAGGTTGAAATCCCCAAAGCTTCTACGATTATTAAGCTGGAGCAGGATGGAACATTTGAAATTTTACGGCCGTGAAGCTTTGCATAATAGCAAAACCGTCAATTGCACAAAAGACGGGATAATTACTTTAAACTTACCCGCGTTACACCATTTCCACCTGTTTCGGTCGGAGCATCTTCAAAAGCCGCAACTTCCTTTTGTTTGCTGAGAAACTCACGGATTAATTTGCGTAAGATGCCGTTGCCCTTTCCGTGAAGGATGTTTACCTCTTTCACACTCAGCAGAATGGCTTCATCAATGTATTTGGCGGTTAGCTCCAGTGCTTCTTCGGCACGCTTGCCTCTCAAATCGATGGTAAGCTTGAAGTTACTCACCTTTTCGTTAAGGTCGGAAGTCACGCTTCTTGAAGATCCCGATCTGCGCTGCTGCAGGATTTGCTTTCTGGTCTCGCGCTTACTCAGCTTGTTAAGTTTTTCGGGCGAAGTGCGTAACTTCACGCTATGAAAGCTAACCACTGCCTCATGCTCGCTGATAGAGATCAGTTCACCGGTGATATCCATCTCTTCGATGCTAACCAGATCGCCGGCTTTAAGCTCGGAGGTTTGCCAGGCAGCTTCTTCCATTGCTTCTGCATCAGCGAGTTTTTCTGCCAGTGTTTCTGCTTCCTCGCCCAGCTTGTCGCGTGAGGCTTTAAGTTCAAGCCGAAGGGCTTTGGTCTTTTCTTTATCGGCTTGCGACTCACGGATTTCTTTGATGGTGAGTTCTATTTGTCTGTTGGCTTTATCAATCAATGCCTTGGCCTCTCTGCCGGCCTGCGACAGCATTTCCTTACGCCGGTCTTCCAATTGCTTAAGCTGCCGCTTGTATTTTTCGATCACTTCGTTCAACAGCTGATCTGCCAAACGCAATTCTGCCTGCTTTTTATTTAGGGCTTTCTTTTCCACCGCGAGTTGTTGCAGTTGTTGGTCGAAGTCGAGGTGCGACTTGCCACCTATTGTTCCGGCAGATTCAAGGATGCCTTTCGGGAAACCAATTTTGCGGGCAATCTCAAAAGCAAATGAACTTCCAGGCCTCCCTGTTTGAAGTATATAAAGCGGTTCCAGCCTTTTGGTATCGAAGAGCATAGCCCCGTTAATTACGCCCTGATGGTCATCAGCAAAAAGCTTCAGATTGGCATAATGGGTAGTGATCAAACCAAAAGCCTGCATTTTGTTTAGTTTAGCCAAAACAGCCTCGGCAATGGCTCCACCCAATTGGGGCTCCGTGCCTGTGCCAAACTCATCAATCAAAAAAAGTGTATGCTGATCGGCATTCTCCAGGTAATGCTTCATATTCAGCAAGTGCGAACTGTAGGTGCTTAAGTCATTATCCAACGATTGCTCGTCGCCTATGTCAATAAAAATCTTGTTAAAAATCCCACACTCAGAATCTTTTTCCATCGGAACTGCCAGGCCGCACTGCAGCATGTATTGAACAAGTCCGGTGGTTTTCAAGCATACAGACTTTCCACCGGCGTTTGGCCCTGATATCACTAGAATACGTTGTAGTTCGTCAAGATCAAGATCGAGGGGAACAATACTTTTCTTTTCTCCTGTTTGTCGTGCGCTTTCAGGCATGTTTTTCAACTTTTGCTGAAGCAAAGGATGGCGACATTGTTTCCAATGGATCAGAGGTTTATCAGTCAGTTGTGGGATAACGGCTTCCATCTCGGCTGCCATGAGCGATTTGGATCTGATGAGGTCAATTGCTCCCAATAATTCCCAACCGGCAAGCAAGTCATTTGTAAAAGGACGTATCAGCTGAGAAAAAGCAGCCAGTATCCGGTTGATTTCTCTCTTTTCGGCATATTCCAGCTCGCGTACTTCGTTATTAGTCTCGAGCACATCAGCCGGTTCGATGTAAACGGTTTGGCCGGTGGCAGACTCATCATGGATGAACCCCCTGAGCTTGCGTTTATCGGCTGCCTTCACAGGAATCACCATTCTTCCATTGCGCACTGTTGCTTCCACATCGGCATCGGCCCATCCGGCTTTTTTAGCTTCCTGAAGCAAGCGATTCACCTGTCGGTCGATCTGATTTAATTTTTGCCTGATCTGCCTGCGAATATTGGCAAGCTCGGCAGAAGCCGAATCAGGAATATCGCCCTTGTCGTCGGTGAGCCGATTGCATTCGGCCCAGACTTTGTCTTCCAGCATGATGCCTTCACATAATCTTTTCAAGGCCGGGAAACGAATGGCATTTTCAGAATTTGCAAATCTGAGGATGGCTCTCAGCGCGTTTAGGCCAGGCTTGAGTTCAAAGAGCACTTCCTGTGATATCACAGTCCCTTCAATTCGCAGATGATACAGCTCCTCACGCAAATCGCTGTAATCGAGAACCGGAAATGGAAGTCCGTTCTCCATCATCGTTCGGAACTCCTGGATCAGTGTTAGCTTCTCAGCGATCACTTCCAAGCTTGTTTCGAAACTGAGTTCTTCTACCTGACTTCGACCCATTGGGCTGATACAATGATTGATAAGCCAATGGCGAATGCGATCGAAACCTAGTTTTTCCTCAAAATTAGACGGATAAATCAAAACCTTTGGAATTTAGGCTTGCAAAAGTACTAAGAAAATGCACTTTGTTAGTGAACCATTGTGAGTTAGGGTAAATAACTGGTGGCCAATTAAAAAGCGATGTAAGGTTTTAACTCAATTTAAAAATCCAAGTTGAACTCAGGAATTTTTTAATTTTTTTGGCTCCCTTCTTTTCGCAAAAATCGCCAATCCACCTTCTGCTGTTTCCTTGTAAAGGCTGGGCAGGTCTTTGCCGGTGACTTTCATGGTGCGTACCACTTTATCAAAAGAAACAAAGTGTTTTCCGTCAGAAAGCAAGGCAAACATATTCGAGTCGAGTGCGCGTGCGGCGGCATGGGCATTGCGCTCGATGCAGGGAACCTGTACCAGCCCGTTGATGGGATCACAGGTTAGTCCCAGATGATGTTCTAATCCCATCTCGGCAGCATATTCAATCTGCTGCGGACTACCTCCAAAAAGCTGGTTTACAGCTGCCGAAGCCATGGCACAGGCTGTGCCCACCTCTCCTTGACAGCCCACCTCGGCACCGGAGATAGAGGCATTGGTTTTTACTACGTTACCTATTAATCCTGCAGTGGCAATGGCTTTCAGGATTTTTTCATCGGAAAAACCATGTGCATATTTTGCATGATAAAGTACTGCCGGAAGCACACCACTCGAACCGCAGGTAGGAGCCGTGGAAACCTGCCCACCAGAAGCATTTTCTTCTGAAACCGCCAGTGCATAAGCAAACACCAGACTTCTGCTTTTGAGTGAGTCTTTCAGGCTTTGAGCTCTGATGTAATAAGAAGAGGCTTTACGCGCCAGCTTGAGGCCACCCGGAATTACACCTTCATTCTCCAATCCTCTTTGCACAGCTTTCTGCATTACCTGCCACACCTCTTTCAGATGATCCAATGTCTCGCGTGGCTCGTGCAATTGCACATATTCCCAAAGTGTACGGCCTTCCTGGTTACACCATTTGAGGATGTCGGCCATGGTGCTATGCGGATAAATCATTTCGGATTCCTCCGTCTCCCCTTCCCATACAATAGCACCTCCCCCAATGCTGTAAGCAGTTTTGGATGTAATTACTTCATTTTTTTCGTTAAGTGCTTCCAGAGTCAGGGCATTGGGATGGCGTTCCAGGTATGTTTTGGGTTGCCAGACAAAATCTACGCTTTTTGGTTCCAACACCTGGGTGATGGCCCGATCAGTGAGGTGGCCTTTGCCTGTGGCGGCCAAACTACCGAAAAGTGTAACCTGAAAAGATTGGGCTTCAGGGTTTTCATTTTTAAATCGTGTAGCTGCCCTGCAAGGCCCCATGGTGTGGCTGCTCGAAGGGCCATAGCCTATACGAAAAAGGTGTCGGATAGTTTCCATAGTTTTTATTTTGCCAGTCTGAAGCTGTAGTCCATTCCAATCAATATATCGGCAGAAGGCTTGAGTGCCTGAACTTCCTGATGCTCTTTTTCGAGCACTGCCATCCGGTATTCATTTTGCGGTTCTTTGCCTCTGACAACTTGTGCCTTTTTTGTTTCGTGGTAGGTAAGCTCAATAAAAACCCGTACATCAACATTGTCAGTCTTGATTGCATAAAGCCCGTCGATGATCAGCATGTCAATCCCGCTATAATCCGTGGTGAGCTGGTCAATTTGTTCTGTTACCAAATCAACACAAGGACCTGTGGAGCTTATACCTTGCTTAAACTCTTTGATGTTTCTATTGAGTGTATCCCAATCATATTCGCCGGGCCCCACAACCTTATCAATGCCATTATTTTTGCGCCATTCGGTTCGTTCGAGCGGATGGATGCGGTAATAATTATCAATATGCAAAGGTTTGGCCATGATGCCATGTTTGCGCAGGCCTTTGGCAACCACATGAGCCAGTTCTGTTTTTCCTGAGCCTGATTCGCCCGAGATGGTAATCATCATCTTCGGTTTGCGGTGCTTCAGGATATGCTCGATAATGGCCTCACCGGCTTTTAGGTGTTTCTCGGTAATAAGTAATACGTCGCCTAACATACGGTATCTTGTTACTTTGTTTTTTATAAATGATATTTATCCACCAGGGCATCGAAGTCGAAAAACAGATCGCAGCCTTTTTTGAGTCCCTGAACCATTTCATGTTCGCGTTCGAGGATCTGTTTTCTGAAAGCTGTCATTTCTTCTTTGTCGCCAAAAATTTGTGCTTCTTTCGTTTCGTCGTAGGTGAGTTCGATAAAGATACGCAGATCCGACTGGCTTATCTTAGTGGCATACAATCCGTTAATGATCATCATATCCACCCCCTCGAAGTTAGTACTGATTTCATCTACATAATCGGTAATAAGATCAACACAGGGCATTACGCTCACATTGTTTTCGTAAAAATCGTTGATCACATGGATAATCTTACCCCAGTCATACTCATCAGGTCCCACGCTTTCTATTCCGTTTGCCCTGCGCCAGCTTTTTCGTTCGAGGGGAGAAATTTTGTAAAAATCATCCAAATCAACAATCTTGCTACGCACCCCCTGTTTTTTAAATTTGTGTGCCAGTGCATAAGCCAGTGTCGATTTACCCGACCCCACTTCACCACCAATAGTGATGATAAACTTGGGTCTTAACTTATCAGCCAGGTATTCTATCACCACATCAGCAGCCTGCTCGTGCTTGGCCGTTACGGTAATTCTGTCGTTCAGCATAATTTGTTCCTTTTAGCGGTTAATACTTCACTTCTTTCCATTCGTTTGGCTGAAGTTCGATTTGCTTATCCAGAACGTTAACAACAGCATATTTATTGGCTCTGATACGCAAATGTCGTGGCATAATTTCGAAGCTATAAGGTATGCCTTTAAAAGTGAGCCCAAACTTCATGCTCTTCCAGGCTTGTGGCAGTTCAGGCCGGATGGCAAGCATTTCGCCCCGATAGTCGATACCTGCAAAGGTATTCAAGGCAATCAGAATTGTTCCGGCCATCACTCCGGCATGGATGCCTTCGCCAGTGGTGCCGCCCTGAATATCGTTGAAGTCGCTTGCCAAAGCATCCTGATAAAGCGACCAACTGAGCTTATGATTGCCTGATATGGCAGCCAGACGGGCATGTACTACCCGGCTAAGTGTTGATCCATGCGAAGTACGATGGATGTAGTAATCCAGATTTTTCTGGAGGTAATCAGCCGGCAACTCATAACCCATTTTCTCAAGAAGCTGATCTACTTCTATTTTATCCAGGTTATAAAAAGTCATCAGGGTATCGGCTTGTTTGGCAACCTTATAGTTGTCAGGCGATTTTCCTTCCGCCTTCAGGATGCGATCCATGCGGTAGATATTGCCATATTTTTTCCGGTAAGCCTCCCAATCGAGCTCATGTAAATCAAAATATCCATCAAATTGTGCAATGATGCCTTCTTCGTTGATATTCAGGTTCAGCTTAGAAGCAATCTCCTGCCAGTGGTCTATTTCCTGCTCACTAAAATTACCGGCAAGCAAGGCAAGGTCATCTATCAAATGGGTTATCTCTTTTGCTTTTTCAAAGAGCCAAGCTGCCATGATATTGGTGTAGGCATTGTCGGTAAGGCCTCCCTTTTCACTATCGGGCAAATGCTCATGAAACTCATCCGGCCCCATCACCTTATCGATATGATAACGAGCTGTTTTTTCGTTGTAATGCGCTTTGCTGGCCCAGAAGCGGCAGATTTCGAATATCAGTTGAGCACCAAATTTTTTTAAAAAACTCAGATCGTTCGTGATCCAATAATAATCCCAAACATTATAGGCTATTGCCAGAGAAACATGCCGTTGCAAGGAGGAATGGTCATCGCCCCATTCTCCGGTGAGTGGATTGAGGTGAACAACCTGTGTCTCCTCACGGCCATCGCTGCCACTTTGCCAGGGAAACATTGCTCCCTGATAGCCGTGTTGAGCAGCATATTTTCGGGCTTCCTCCAGTCTGCAATAGCGATACATCAGCATCGATTTGGCTACCTCAGGCAGATACAGATCGTAAAGCGGCAGGATGAAGAGCTCGTCCCAGAAGATGTGCCCGCGGTATGCCTCGCCATGCAAGCCCCTGGCTGTGATGCTGGCATCAAGATGTTTGTTGAAAGGCGAAACCGAGCAAAGCAAATGATACAAATGAAGCCTCATAAGCTTTTGCGACCAGCGATCACCTTCTATTTTTATGTCAATCGTATCCCAGAGCTTCTGCCATTGTTTGCTGTGTTCAACTTCCAAATTTTTGAAATCGGGTGCCAGTTTGATGGCCGAAAAAGCCGATGCAAGGGCATCATCTACAAAATGCTCTTTATCGCTGCAAATGGCTACTGTTTTCTCCAAACGAAGCTTTTGCCCCTTTTGAAGCATCATGCTGTAATGTATAAATGCACTGGCATCTGAAACTTCAGCCTGAAAAGCAGGCTCAATGGCAGCCTCATCAATAAATAGGCTGTGTCGGGCTACTTCGGCTATCTGATGCCCGGACTGATTTGTTTTGACCAGCACAAATAGTTTATCTGCTTCAACACCTTGATTGATTGGTGTCAGGTGCTTGGACGACAAGGTTTTATATCTTTCCACACCGGCATTTATCACTGTGCCATCAATCCCGGAACGCATTTGAATAGCAGCCGAATAATTCAAAGGCTCCAACTCATACGTAAGGGAGGCCAACAGACTGTTATCCAGGCTTGCCAGTCTTTTGCTTCTGATGAGCGTTTGCCTGCCCTGTTTGTCTTCAACAACCAGCTCACGACTCAAAAGTGCCTTTTTAAAATCAATTCTTCGTGTGATCGAAAGGATTTTCGCTTTGTTAGGATTAAACCAGGGATCATTCTCAATTTTAAAACTAACCGTCAACCAATTTGGAAGATTCACAAAGTCTTCATTTTCAACATCTCTTCCGGAAATATTGGTAACCAATCGGTTATACATCCCAGCCATATAGGTGCCAGGATAATTAACGGCATTGGCATCGGTTTCTTCCATCGCACCGCGGACGCAAAAATAACCGTTTCCAACCGCCAGCAGTGCTTCGCGCGAGCGTTCCTTAGTTGGGTTATAGCCGTGATAGGTGATCGACCAGCTGTCGGCTTCCATATCCTTGGCAAACCACTGATTTAATGTTTCTATGTCAATTCCTTCAAGGTCTTCAACCACCCAGTCGGCTCCATTGTCGTAGAGTTCGGTGGCATTTTCTTCACGGGCAAGTCCCAGCACCAAGCCAAAACGTCCATTTTTACCGGCAGCAACACCCGAGACGGCATCTTCAACCACAATGCTGCGATCGTAAGCACATCCCAATCTGTCGGCAGCCTTGGTAAAAATATCTGCTTCCGGCTTGCCTTTAAGTCCCAGCCCGGCAGACACCATACCATCAATACGAGTCTCAACGAGATGCATAAGGCCGGCAGCACGTAAAACTCCTTCACAGTTTTTGCTGGAAGAAGCCACACCTACCCGATAACCATTGTTGCGAAGCGACTCCATCAGCACTACCGTTGAAGGATATACTTCAACGCCATCACGATCGAGTACCGCATTAAAGGCTTCATTTTTACGATTTCCAAGGCCGCAAACGGTCCGCATCTCAGGGCTGTCGTCTGGATCCCCAAAGGGAAGCTCAATCCCGCGCGAAGCCAGAAAATCGGCAACACCTTTGTAGCGTGGTTTGCCATCCACAAAAGGCAGGTAGTCATCTTTGTGGTTGAAAGGAACAAAGGCAGTTCCGGTTTCTTCGGCATGTGTTTTCAGGAATTCATCAAACATCAACTTCCAGGCAGCACTGTGAGCCAAAGCTGTTTTGGTGATCACACCGTCCAGATCGAATATTACAGCGTCAAAATATTTAGGGGAGGTCATATAAAAATGTTGAATTCAGGGGTTAGTCAATTTTGATCCAGTGATAGGCATACGGTTTCATCACAATTTCTTGCAAGTCAAGGATTTTATCTTGCAGAAGGTCAATTCCTGTTTGGCCATATTCATTGAGCATAGCCAGCTGGGGTTTGGCCGATAGATTTTGTAAAACAACAATTCGTTGCTTACCCAGGCTTCGCTCATAGGCCAACAAGGCCTGATTTGCACCCGACTCGCCGGTTTGGATAGCGATAAAATCGATGCTTCCTCGTCCAAAAACACCGGTTTGGCTCCTAATTTCCAACATCTTCTGGATGCGATGAAATACCCGATACTGAAAGGTGGAAGGATCATTCAGCTGTGCCTCGCGCAGTGGCCAGTTTATCTTGCCACGCACCAAAAAACGGGTATCGTCTTTGCCGGCAAGCTTAATCATTTCGTTGTAGTAATGCTGGTCGTTTTCTTTGCCAAACTCATCGCCATAATAAATCACAGGCGTACCCGGAAGGGTGAGCATCATTGAATAGGCCAGCCCTATCTTTCGTTCATCAAATTGAAAAAGATTGGCCAAACGAGCTGAGATGCCTTCGCCCTGGCGAAAATCCCATTCTGGTTGCAGGCAATAATTATCGTGGATGTATTTTCTGTCTGCTTCGGAAACATACACCAGCTCCAGACTCAATTCATCATGGCAGCGCAGAAAGGTGAACCATTGCGCATTGTCAGGAATCACGGGGGTCACTTCTGTATCAAGTATCTGAGTGATGGGAGCAGCCTGCTGACTGGCTATGGCTTTGAAAAACATTGGCATGAGCGGGAAATGATAGGCTGCATGGCATTCGTCGCCATCTCCCATATACTCCACTACTTTGTTGGGTTTCTGACATGCCTCGGCCAGTAGCAGTGTGCCAGGCCTCACATGGTCGAGCACGGCTCTGAAAATCTTGAGTATCAAATGTGTTTGGGGCAGGTTTTCGCAATTCGTACCTTCTTCTTTCCAGACATAAGGGATGGCATCTGCCCTGAAACCATCAACGCCTAACTGCTGCCAATATAAGAAGTTACGCAGCATATCGATCAAAACTTTGGGATTGCGGTAATTGAGGTCGGGCTGAAAATTGAAAAAGCGATGGAAGAAATACCAGCCGCCCAATTTTTCCCAGTTGCTGGTTTCCATTCCTTTAAAGATGATGCGGGCATCCTTGTAAAGGGAGGTATCTTTTGACCAGATAAAATACTCCCGATAAGGGTTATCTTCGGAAGTTATTGCCTGCCGAAACCAGGGATGCGTTTCGGAGATGTGATTAAGAGCAACATCAAAAATCACACGCAATTCTCTGCTATGAGCCTCCTGAAGAAATCTGCCAAATACCTCTTCCTGTTCTTGTTTTGTATGATTTTCGGGTAGCCCCAATAGCTCATGCCGGATCTTGTCGTAATTACGAATATCAAAACCTCCGTCCCGCATAGGAGAATCCAGGATGGGAAGCAGCCACAACGTATTTACGCCCAACGACCGGATATAATCAAGCTTTTCGATCAGGCCATTAAAATCTTTGTTAAAAAGATCAACGTAGAGGGAATAAACTACAGCATCCTTGTACCAATACGGATTTGATTCATTTGCAGCCCTGCTATAAACCTCCAACTCTTTAAAAAAATCATCCAAAAGCTTGTTGTCTGCATTTGGATAGATTTGATTCCAAAGTGCTACTATTACTCCTTTTGTGTTCATATCCAGATAATTAGGTGAAGGATTTACTCTTAGCAAAATTAAGACAATTCGGTCAGCTCTCCTTTGATTTTCAAACAGAATGACAGCTTATCCGTCTGCAAACGGTTTCGGATAAAAAAACGTATTCGTTATAAGTGACCGGTTTTAAATAATCCGGTCTCTGGCATCATGCAAAACTGCTAAAGACCGGACTTTTACCAGCAACAAGCCTGATTTTAACTCAACCTACAACAGTTTTTTATTAACAGACAAAAAGCCACCTTTTTCATTTTAAGCTTAACTTTACACACAAATCGTCTGCTTTTCTATTGCCTGAACAATTAACACTAAATAATTACATGAAAAAAATCGGATCAATTTTATCAGTACTTGCCTTACTTGTGTTTCTTTTATTGGGTTCATCTGCCTTTGCACAAAAAAAGACCGAACAAATCAATATCGAACCGCCTTTTTGGTGGGTCGGAATGCAAAACGCTGAACTGCAACTGATGGTTCACGGAAAAAACATAGGCGAAACCCGTGTGCAACTCAAGGCAGAAGGTGTGAAACTGGAACGTGTTTCGGCGGTCGAGAATCCGAACTATCTTTTTTTGGATTTATCTGTCAGCGAATCAGCAAAAGCAGGCTTTTTTGAAATTAGCTTTCTGAAATCGGGAAAAGTGATTCATACAGTCAATTATGAGCTCAAAGCCAGAAAGCAGGGCTCGGCTTCGCGACAGGGCTTCACCAGTGCTGATGCCATCTACCTGCTGATGCCTGATCGTTTTGCAAACGGAAACCCGGCTAATGACGACATTCCCGGGATGCTCGAGAAAGCCGATCGTAAAAATCCGGATGGCCGTCATGGTGGCGATCTGGAAGGTATTATCCAAAAGCTGGATTATTTTAATGAGCTGGGGGTTACAGCCCTGTGGCTCAATCCGGTGCTCGAAAACAATATGCCGGCAAACAGTTATCATGGTTATGCTATCACTGATTTTTATCAGGTGGATCCCCGCCTGGGCGGAAATGAAAAATACCTCGAGCTGGTTGAAAAAGCTCATAAAAAAGACCTGAAAATCATCAAGGATATGGTTTTCAACCATTATGGAACAGGACATAAATGGACTAATGACCTGCCAATGAGCGACTGGGTAAATCAATGGCCTGAGTTTACGCGCTCCAACTATCGGGGTGGTACACTCACCGATCCCTATGCTTCTGAGGCCGACCAGGACAAAATGCTTCGGGGATGGTTTGATGTGACCATGGCCGACCTGAATCAACGCAATCCTTTTGTATCCAATTATCTGATACAAAACAGCATCTGGTGGATTGAATATGCCGATTTAAATGGCATCCGAATGGACACCTATCCCTATTCCTTCAAGGAATTTATGCAGGAATGGATGCTACGAATCCGAACTGAATATCCCGATTTTTCGGTTGTTGGCGAGGTATGGCTCAATAGCGGCCCGATGGTCGCCTACTGGCACGACCAAAAACATAATTTTGACGGATTTAATTCCCACCTGAATTATGTGATGGATTTCCCTTTGAAATCTGCCATTAGCCGTGCCTTTAACGAGGCAAATGGCTGGAGTACAGGTGTTAACGCACTATACGAATCACTCAGTATGGACTTTGTTTATGGCGACCCAAATACTATCATGAATTTCCTTGATAATCACGATTTGGATCGCATTGCCACCACTTTGGGCGAAGCCATTAACAAACAGAAACTGGCAGCTACTTTCTTGCTTACCATACGTGGTGTTCCGCAACTTTATTACGGCAACGAGCTTGGCACCCCCGGATTGGAACATAAAGGCCACGGGCAGATGCGTAACGATTTTGCCGGAGGCTGGCCAGGTGACAGCAAAAATGCCTTTACTGCTGAAGGACGCAGCCCGGATGAAAACGAATTATGGAACCATTTCAGAGCCCTGTTACACTACCGAAAAAACACTCCTGCACTCCAAAATGGCAGGATGACGCACTACATCCCCGAAGATGGAGTTTATGTGTATTTTCGCTATGATGAAAAACAAACTATCATGATTGTTTTGAATAACAACAACCAGGAAAAAACAATAAAAACAGCCCGTTTTGCCGAGAATCTTAAAGGATTCGACAAGGGCACTGACCTGCTGCATCGCACCTGGTTCGAGCAATTGGACGAGATCAGTATTCCGGCCATGGATAGCCGTGTGATTGAATTAAAACAAAACAAATAAAATATGACTATGCGCACAAAAATGCTGCTGTTCATCACAGTAATATTTCTGGTAATGATGCCCGGGCAAGGTTATGCCCAAATGGTAAGGACTTTTCCGGAACAACCTGACATCACGGATACATTGCTAATAATTTTTGATGCCAATCAAGGCAATCAGGCACTGAAAAATCATGAGGGAGCGGTATATTTCCATGCCGGATTGATCACCGATCGCAGCCTTGATGGGAGCGACTGGAAATTTGTTGTTGGCGAATGGGGCACGCCTGACGAAAAGACAAAAATGATTCCGATGGGAGCCGGCCTCTATCGTGTTGGTATTCCTATCAGTAGTTTTTTTGGTGTGGATGAAACCGTGGCTGCAAAACAGCTTGCCCTGGTATTTCGTAATGCCGATGGAAGCCTGGTAGGCAAAACAGAAAACGAATCCGATTGGTTTATCAACTTCGCTGGCTATCAACCGGAAATAGAACAACTGATCAGCAAACAAAGTCAAAAAGGAAGGTATCTCGGGCAACATATGGAAGGCAATATCCTTTTTGTCACTACCGATCGTGGTGATTATGTTTTCAGGCCTTTCGCCGACAGCATACTCGAAGTAAGCTTCCACAATGGTGGCTTCGAGCGTTTCGACACCTCACATGCCGTAATCATGGAGCCGGCAGAGGTGGAGGTCTTGCTAACCGAAACGCCTAATGCTTTGATGTTCGATCTGCCCGGAATGCAGGTTTTTATCCAGAAAAAAAACCTCGATATTGGTTATCTGAGCAACGGAAGAACTTTATTGGCTGAAGAAAAAGGTTTTTTTAGCAGTAGCAATGCCCTGGGATTCAGGTTCAAGGCGCAGCTGGGCGAACGTTTTTATGGCAGTGGCGGAAGAGCTCATGGCATGGATTTGCGCGGCAAAAAACTCGGACTCTACAACCGACCTCAATATGGTTATGAGCTTGGTGCCACCGACCTGAATTATATGATTCCATTGGTGGTTTCAAATAATAATTACCTACTGCTATTCGATAACCCACAAAAAGGACAGCTCGATATAGACAGCCAGCACGATGGGGTGATTGAATATTCTGCTATTGGCGGGCCACAGCGGTTTTATCTGATTCATTCACCTTCGTATGCCGGATTGATGAGACAATACAGCGAGCTCACAGGCAAACAGGAAATACCGCCCCGCTGGGTCTTTGGAAACCTGCAATCGCGTATGGCATATCGCACCCAGGCCGAAACAGATTCTATCGTGGGGCTGATGCTGGATCAGGATTTCCCGATAGATGCAATCATTCTTGACTTTTACTGGTTTGGCGACAGCATCAAAGGACATCTGGGGCGGCTCGACTGGTACAAACCATCCTGGCCGAAGCCCGAAAAGATGATTGCCGGCTTTGCCAAAAAAGGCATTAAAACAATCACCATCTCCGAGCCCTATATTATTGATTCGATGGCCAACTTTCAGATCGCCAAAGAACTTGATATTCTGGCAAAAGACAGCCTTGGTGAGGTATATATTGATGAACAGTTTTATTTTGGCAAGGGAGCACTGATCGATATTTTTAAACCCGAAGCCGCCGACTGGCTTTGGAGCAAATACAAAACCCAGTTTGAACAAGGCATAGCCGGTTTGTGGGGCGATCTGGGCGAGCCCGAATCACATCCTTCTGACTTGAAACATGTGGTAGGCATGGCCGATGAGGTGCATAATATCTATGGTCATTATTGGGCAAAATCGATCTATGACCGTTTTAGAAGAGACTATCCTGAAAAACGGCTGTTTTTTCTGGCACGCAGCGGCTATGCCGGCAGTCAGCGTTTTAGCATGTTTCCCTGGACAGGTGATGTTAGCCGCAGCTGGGGTGGTTTGCAGGCTCAACTGCCCGCAATGCTGAATATGAGCCTGTCAGGTGTGCCCTATATGCACAGCGATGCAGGTGGTTTTGCTCTGGGCCGGAAAGACGATGAACTCTACACCAGGTGGTTACAGTTTGCTGTGTTTTCGCCTGTGCTACGACCCCATGGATCAGGGATCCCATCAGAACCTGTTTATTTTAATGATACCACAAAACAAATTGTGCGCGATTTCATGAAACTCCGATACAGCCTGATGCCATATATTTATACCGCAGCCTGGAAAAACGCAACCGAAGGTTTACCTATTACTAAACCGCTTTTCTTTTATCATCCCGACGACCAGAGATTTCAGGATCATTACAGCAGCTATTATTTTGGCCGTGATTTGCTGATAGCTCCCGTATTATCGCCCGGCATCACCCGTATGCAGGTTGAGCTTCCATCAGGTTTGTGGTATCATTTCTGGTCGGGCGAGCAACTGCATGGTGGTAAGAGCATTGGAGTGAAAATCGCCCTGGAAAGCATTCCTGTTTTCGCCCGGGCCGGAAGCATAATTCCCATGACAAAAAGCGTGAACACAACCGAGCACTATACAAGCAGAAAGCTCAACCTGAAAGTGTTTTTGCATGACCTCTCCGGAAAACTACAGGGAGAGGTTTTTGATGATGATGGAAGCACGTATGGTACCTACGAATCAGGTGCTTATGAATTGCTAAAATTTGACGGCTTCCAAAATGATGCAGCTGAGATCACCCTGGATTTTAGCCGCAGCGGAAATGGCTTCGCTGGAATGCCTGAGGTACGCATTGTTGAGTTGGAATTGTTCGGGAAAGCCCGTCCGGTGAAAAAAGTGAGCATCAACGAACTGGAACTGCAAAAGCTGGATGCTGAAGCGGTGCAAAAGGGCGATCTGGGTTACTGGACCGACAGCGAAGGCCGCAGCCACATTCGCATGATGTGGGCCGGCGAAAATGTGAAACTAATTGCCTATTAAATTGTTATATAATAATTAAAAAACGAAAAGCTATGTCAAAGATTTTAAATTTGTTACCATTGCTGCTGTTGCCGTTGATGGTATTTCTTGCATCCTGCAAAAATCAAACCACTAAAGTAGTAAACACCGAAGCGGCTAAACTGACCAAAAACCCGGATTGGGCCAAAGATGCCGTGATCTATGAGGTGAACACCAGACAGTTTACCGAAGAAGGAACTTTTAATGCCTTTGCCCAACACCTGCCCCGCCTGAAAGATCTGGGTGTTGATATCCTGTGGTTTATGCCCATACATCCCATTGGTGAAGAAAACAGAAAAGGCTCCCTGGGTAGTTATTATTCCATAAAAGATTACACCGCAGTGAATCCTGAGTTTGGCACGCTGGAAGATTTTAAAGCCTTAGTCGCGCAGGCTCATGAAATGGGTTTTAAGGTGATTCTGGATTGGGTGGCTAATCACACAGCCTTTGATCATGAATGGGCCACAACCCATCCTGAATGGTATAACAGAAATGAAAATGGTGATATCGTCTCACCTTTCGACTGGACTGATGTTGCCGATTTGGATTACGACAACAATCCGGAACTTTGGGATGCCATGATTGCTGAAATGAAATTCTGGCTCAAAGAGGCTGATATCGACGGTTTTCGCTGTGACGTAGCCGGTATGGTACCACTTGCGTTTTGGGAACGCGCCCGAAAAGAGCTGGATGAGGTAAAACCGGTTTTTATGCTTGCCGAAGATGAAGGAGTGGTAGCACTTACCAATTATGCCTTTGGTGCCAATTATGGCTGGGAGGTACATCATATTTTCAACAAAATGGCCAAAGGCGAAAACAGTATTGCCGATCTGTGGGCTTACCTCAAGAAAACCGACAGCATTTTTGAACCAGATGTTTTCAGGATGACATTTACCTCAAACCACGATGAAAATTCATGGAATGGCACTGTGTTCGAAAGAATGGGTGATGCAGCTCCTGCTTTTGCCGTTTTATCCTATACCATTCCGGGCTTCCCGTTGATTTATAACGGACAGGAAGCCGGCCTGAACAAAAGACTGGAGTTTTTTGAAAAAGATCAGATCGATTGGCACAATCCGGAGGGCGAATCATTTAAACAACTTTACACCAAACTCAATCAGATCAAAAAAGACAATCCGGCTCTTTGGAATGCCGGTCATGGAGGTAAAATGACTAAAATTAGCACCAATATTCCGGATAAAGTGATGGCTTTTAACCGTGAACTGGAAAATAACCGGGTGGCTGTGTATATCAATATGACTGCTGAAGCGCAAAATGTGATAGTGACCAACAAGCCTGATTATGGTACCTATATGGATCTGCTCTCTGATAATGAATTACAAATCAGCAGTACCACTACGCTTGAAATCCCGGCCTGGAGCTACTTAGTATTGAAAGCAATACAATAAAATACAAGAAAGACCTTACAAAACCGGCTCATACCGGGTTTTGTTATTTTATGCAATGCTTTTTTTTGAATTGTTGTTGTTCCTGAAAAGGATTGCTGCTAAATTTGCAGGCTCCATGCGGGCATAGCTCAGTGGTAGAGCATTAGCTTCCCAAGCTGAGGGTCG
>DJWN01000029.1 GCA_002440975.1 Bacteroidales bacterium UBA6229 | reverse complement strand
GGCTATTGTATAAAAAAAGGTCTAAATGAAAACAAAAACCCTGAAGGGGTTTTGCTATAAAATTAATTGAGAACGAAACCATCTTCAAAAGTTGGTTGGTTATGCTGAATCATCCATACTTCAAGTGTGAAAGTCAAACAAATACTCAAACTGATACTCTATCTCAAACTCTCTTAAAAAGCGAATATATTCTTCTTTAAAAGTCTCCCTTTTGTGGTGCTCTTTTTGGTTAATAATGTAATTGATTACTTTATTAATATCAGTCCTGCTATATGAAAATGCACCATAACCAGTTTGCCATTCAAATTTCACTATTTTTCCTTCTTCTTTGATAAATTTTGATGATATTCTTTTGATTTCTTTTACTGTGTCTGAAATGGATATACTTGGTTTCATGCCGTAAAAAATATGGATATGATCATACATCCCGTTAATAGCCAAAGATCTATGACCGAGCTGATTTACAATGCCGGAAACAAATCTATATAGCCTGTCCTGAAACGCTATGCTTTGAATGGGGGAAAAAATCTTAGGACTAAAAACTAGTTGAACATAAAGTTGTGAATAAACTCCTGCTGACATAGGATTGGTATTTTGTGATGTAATGTGCTATTGTTGAAACAAATATAGTAGTTTTAGTATTTAAAGTTGACGAAATTGAATATTTTTGGAATTTGCGTTGTAAGAAAGACAGACAGGTGTTGATGAGATTTCTGTCTCATATGCAGATTTTTACAATAGCACAACCCATTCTGGGTTGATGAGATTTTTTAATTGTTCATAAANNCTACAATAGCTCAACCCATTCTGCCTGACAAACTACGCTATGTTTTTCTGCCAAAGACAGGCAGGGGTTTTGCTATAAAATTAATTCATAGCAAAACCTCCCGTCAGAAATGTAATAGGTAGCGCAGGATGTGATTTTAAGTACTATTGCACTATCACTTTCGTCTGGCTAATTTGATCGCCTTGTTGCAGCTGCAAAAGATAAATTCCGGGAATTAGTGTGCTCACGTTCAGCTTTAATTCCTTATTTCCGACAGATGTCCCGTTATATTCAAAATGCCATACCTCCTGTCCGTTAATATTGTATAACTTCAAACTTGCCGTAGTCGCCTGATTCAGCGTGAAACGAACTCCCAATTCATCCGCTACCGGATTAGGATAAACATTCAACTCCACTGCTCCGCTCGCTGTGTTTTCATCAAAGCCAACAAAATCAGGCGTGTCGAGTTGTTTGGTGGTAAACACCTTGAACTCACCGGGAGCCAACATGACTTCCTGCTGTGTGTCGGTCACTTCCAAAGCCTCACCACTGAAATAGTCGTACCATTGACCGGTATGATAAAATCCCGGAGACTTCTCGAGCGTATTTACATCAAAGTTTGCAACAACAATCACCGACATGTCCTCATCCTGAAGACGAAGTACTTTACCTGCCCCAACAGCTTCCAGGCTAAAATCGTCCGTCCGAAAAACAGGATGTGATTTTCGTAAGTCTATCAAGGCACTATAATAATTGTAAAGCAGTCGTCTGTCCCAGTCTTGCTGGTAGTTCCATAGGACAGGTTTGGGGCAAACCCTGCAGTCATATTCAATACTCACATCATAGCCAAGTTCGCCAAACTGCCAGATCATCTTAGGCCCGGGAACCAACAAAAACATGGCTGCTGCTGCTGCATTCCTTTTTACTGCCACATTCAGCTCACGCACATCATGCGATGGATTGCTTTGATTGCCAAAAGTGATGTTCTTATACATCTGGCGCTCTTCATCATGACTTTCCATATAGCCTACCAGGTGCGGCTGATCCCAGCCTCGCTGCTTATAGCTCACACCGGAAAAGTTGGAATTAGGAAGCCATCCCATTGTGGCTTCATTATAGCTAAAATTCATATTGCCCCACAACATCAGGCCATAATCAGACAACACCTTCTCTTCTGAATTATCTGCAAAATGTTCGAGAATGATGTAGGTTTCAGGATCCACCTCTCTAATCTCATCTGCCATCCGTTTTAGAATGGCAATACGCTGACTGTTGTATGCCCATCCATCACCAACTACATTGCTAAAACCTTTGGTAAAGTCGAAGCGAAAACCATCCACCTTAAATTCCTCAATCCAGAACCGGTTCACACGATCAATAAACGCCTTTGTATATTCACTTTCGTGATTAAAATCATAGCCCCAGCAATACGGCTGATGAGGACATTCCTGATTATACCACGGGTTTTCGGCTGTTGGTTGACCGTAATCGCCGGCATTAGCATCAAAATAAAGCTGTACCAGTGGCGATTGTCCATAGCTGTGATTCAGCACCATGTCGATAATCACTGCCATTCCGCGTTGGTGACAGGCATCAATAAACTGTTTGTAATCTTCTGTAGTACCATAAGCTTTATCTGTTGCAAAATAAAACGAAGGGTTATATCCCCAGGAGTCGTTTCCCTCAAACTCGTTGACGGGCATCAGCTCTATGGCATTAACGCCAAGTCGTTGAAGATAATCGAGGGTATCCATTACTGTTTTGATAGCGCGGGTCTCTACAAAATCGCGGATATGCAACTCATAAATCACGAGCTCTTCGGGCGACGGTTTTTCAAAATCTGTAACAGTCCATTCATAAGCTGGCCGGGCCGTTTGAAAAACTGAAACGATGCCACTGGTTTTGCCTTCGGGATAGGGCATAAGATCAGGATAAGTAGAGGAGGGAATGTACCGATCATTCCAGGGATCGAGCACTTTATTTGTATAAGGATCAGCAATACGCAATTCACCATCTACAAAATACTGGTAAGCATATTCTCTTCCAGGCTCCAGACTGGTAATTTCAATCCAATAATGTTGACCGTCGGGAGTGCGATACATATAATTTGTTGCATTGAGCTGCCAATTGTTAAAATCGCCAATTGCAAAAGTATATGCTTTAAAGGGCGCTTGAAGGACAAGTGTTACAGTGGTGTCGTTGAGGTAGTTAATTCCATTTTGTAATCCGGCTGGCAAAGCTGCGATTGAAGGATCAGGAAACACAGTTAAACTGTTGGCATGCAATGCAGTATCATTACTATTAACAGCCTTAAGTACTACTGGAACTGTGTTCCAAAATCCATACTCATCAGTAATTGTAGTTTCATATAAGATCTCTGTCTGATCTGTACTAAATACAATCTCTCCATTAATTGAAAGTATAAGTGAGTCAGCAAGAGGGCTAACAGCATGAACACTATAAATATCCCCCTTTCGTACACTTACATCACCTTCACCCAGGAAAAACACAACATCAAGCTCACTTCCAAAAATCGGCTGAAAAAGGTCAGCTGTTTGGGTTCCGGCATCTTCACTTCTAAATACAAAGGACAGATTGATCACTTCAAGGGAAGGGCTACACTCATAAAATTCATAAACCGAAGGGAATATAAGCAATTCCCATTTGTTATTTCCCAAATTAGTAAGCTCTGGTTGGTTTGTATTATTTCCCCAGTCTCCAATAACATACTGCCAGTTACCAACATCTTTGATACCAATGCCAGTATGCGTAAATAAGCGACCATTGTAACCTGCAAGTGGTGTATCGCTTGCATCAAACACCAAGCTAAATTCATCATTCGCAGTTGGAAAAACAGGATCAGTAACTATTATTTGAGCGTTCAATAAGCTCACAGCAGCAAGCAAAAAGAATAAAGTGAAGTGAATGCGCATAGTTTATTGTGTTAAAGTATTCGTGTGCTTTACAAAGATAAGTCAAAACAAAGTTTAACACAGTATGCAAGACACAATAGTGAACAGATTAAGTGCGCAACCGGTTGCATATCAAAAATAATAGGCTGGCTGATTGGGATGCTGTTTTAATCCCTTTGATTGCTTCAAGGGCTAACTCAGCCTTGAAGGCTGAACTAAATTGTCTTCGATACTTTCTCATAGGACATAAAATTAACAATTTAATTTTTCTGTCCAGTTTTTCTAGACCAGCTCATGTGATTGACAATTACTAACAACCTTATATTTAAAAAAGGCATGCACACTAAGATAACAGTATATTGAAAGAATAGAGATTAAGCTGATGGTCAATAGCTGTCATATTTGTTTTTTTTCATTGCAAATGTTATGAAATAATTCTAATTAGAGTCTGTCTTTAAAGTTA
>DJWN01000123.1 GCA_002440975.1 Bacteroidales bacterium UBA6229 | reverse complement strand
TACCACAAATTCTGTTCAATCACTTGTTGCGAACAAATTTTACAAAGCTACTTTTACAAATTGATCTGAGCCTTTTAACAGGCTAAAAGATTTATTTGGCTGCTCATGAACTGATCTCAACGCACTCCCAAGCTCATTACCACTTTTTCAGGCATCAATCAATCCTTTGTTTATGGCATATTTGATCAGCCCCACGATTGATTTGGTTTCTGTTTTGATGAAAATATTCCTGCGATGTGCTTCCACAGTTCGCTCACTGATAAACAGTTGCTCTGCAATCTGCGCATTGCTATGCTCTCTGGCAATCAGGTTGAGCACCTCCAGCTCACGTGTAGAAAGGATCGGCTTTGAATCCTCCATCAACTCATCCTGTCGGGCTGCAGTTCCCAGATTATCCATGATGATTTTTTGCGTTACATTGCTCAGATAGCGGCCATTGTTATATACCACACGAATGGCTTCCACCACTTCGTTCATATTTGTGCGCTTCAGGATGTAGCCCGATGCACCCGCCTTGATCATTTTGGTTATCACGGCAATGTCTTCGTGCATGGTTAGTGCCACCACCTTTATATCCGGGAAGCCGGCTTTCACCTTCTCGGTGGTTTCAATTCCAGAGGCATCCGGCATGTTGATGTCCATCAAAATAACGTCTATCTCATTGTTTTGCAAAAAGTTCAGCGTTTCAGCCATCGAATTGGCTCCAGCCACAAAGGCAATATCTTCCTCATCCTCAAGCAGCGATTTCAATCCCTCTACCATCAACTGATGATCGTCAACAATTAACACTCTGATAGGCTTGCTCTTCATGCTGTGTTTTCTTTTAGCGGAATTAAAATACTGATGATTGTGCCTCTGAGGGTATTGGAATCGATGTGCATCGCTCCGTTATGCTTTTCGATGCGCGATTTCATATGCGAAAGGCCATGACTGGCCAGCTGATCAATGGCAGCCGTATCAAATCCTTTTCCGTTATCTTCGGCCATTAGGGTGATTTCATGTTCACCTTGCGTAATCTGGATAAACAACTGACTGGCTTCGGCATGTTTGATTGTATTGTTCACGATCTCCTGTATGGTTCTGAAAAGTGTGTTTTCGATAAGCTTATCCATTTTCCCGTTCAAACCAAAAGTATCAAAACTCATTGTAAGCCTTGTGCTTTGGTTCACTTTGTCAGAGATACTTTTGAGGGCTCCTTTCAGGCCGTGCTCGGATAATAGGGAAGGTGCCAGGTTGTGTGAGATATTGCGCACTTCATCAAAGGCATCGTCGATGGTTCTCATTAAAGCTTCGAGCAGTTCATCTTTTTTGGTGGCCGAAAGATTCTTTCTTTTCTGAAGCACATTGGCATGAAGTCCTGCCACAGAAAGCAGATGTCCCAAACTATCATGCAACTCCTGCCCTATCCTTTTGCGCTCTCTTATCTCTGCTTCGAGTGCTGCATCCGATTTTTTCTCCGTTAGCTCAATCACTGTCCGCTGAAACTTCACCTCCTGCCGGTGACGGTGATTGAGGTAGATCAGGTATAAACCTACCAGTAACATGATAAATGTCAATGAGATAAAAAAGAGCAGGTTGTTCTTTTTGCTTATCGAAAGTTCTTTTTTCTCGAGCTCCAGCTGCTGCATTTTGTTAAGTTGATTCAGGTAGTTAAGCTCCACATCATAAATTTGATGTATCACGGTTTGATTAATCACCTCCTGTTGCGTGCTGATATGTTTCTGATAATGAAGCAGTCCGTTTTTAAAATCGCCCTGTTTTTCATAAATCCCGGAGAGCAGTTGGTGGGCATCACTTTCGAGCATAAGGCTTTCGTGCTCTTTAGCCATATTGAGCACCTCAAAAGCCATTTTGAAAGCTTCCTCCTGCTTACCGGTTTGCAGATAAACCTGTCCGAGACCCAGCCGTGCCAGTGCAAGCTGATACGACAAATTGCCATCGTTGGCGATATCCCGGCTCATGGAATAGGCCTCCAATGATTTGGAAGGCTGATTGAGTTTCAGGTAAACATTACCCATCAGCTGATAGGAAATACACAGTCCGTATTTATTGTTAACTTTTTTTGAAAGGTCAATGGCTCGTTCGAGATGATGGAGTGCTTCGGAAGGATTCTCCTTTGAATTGTAGCACAAGGCAATGTTATTAAGTGCAGAAATCACCAAAATGGTATCCCTCGGCGTGAAGGAGGTGTCTGTTGCCTGCTCGAAATACGAAAGGGCTTTGTCGTAATTCCGCAGATTCATATAAATGATGCCAATGTTGTTGTAAGCTCCTGTCTTTTTATGTGAAAGCCTGGCCAAATCATAATAGTTAAGTGCTTCAACCAGATGAATATAAGCCATCTTGTAGTTGGCAATCTCGTTAAAAATCACTCCAAGATTATTATTAATATGCGCCACCTCAGCCCACACTTCATGCTGCTCGGCAATCGCAAGTGCCTGATTATAATACTTAACAGCTTCTGAATTATTGGTTTCGAAAACGTAGGACGATCCGATATGTTTAAGCAGTATGATCTCCGAAATATAATCGTTTGGCTTAAGCGTTTCAAGGATGCGGCTTGCCTCTTCGCGGGCTTCAAGCGGATTGTCGTAGATCAGTTTGTGAATGTAGTTATACCGCTGATCTGCTTCGGCTGCTGCAATATTCATGGCTTCCTCATCACGCCTGTTTTCGGATGTGCAGGAGGCAAATAGGGTGATGATCAACAACAACTGTATGAAACTGTGAAAATTAATATGCATAAGTAGTAAAGCATTAATGCCGCTTGCCATTCTATGTTGCAAAACTACATCAATAAACCTAAAAGTATAGCGATATTCAGTCTGATTCTGAACAAAATACGAGGCAGTACTAAGCCGGACTAAGTGCCTGCACTTATTAAACCATGAGTTAAAATACCATACAGCACGAATTGATTTCAAACATGCTTTACTTTTACTTTGCATTTTGATATGATTTACAGAACTTAAAAAGCCATTCAATGAACAAATCGACTTAAATCATTTTTGAATGCTCTTACGTCAGGCATTAAATTGAATCCCTAAAATTAAATAATTTACACATGAAAAAACTTTTTACACCCCTCCTCACCTTGCTGATTACAGGCTTTTTGCTGGTAAATGTTTCGGCACAAACGGTTATCTATACCGAAGAATTTGATTATAACGCAGGCACCATCCCTCCAGGCTGGGTTATTGATGCAGAACAACCACCAAGCTGGTCGGTTAATGTGTCGCAAATGGCCGGAGGTACAGCACCTGAGCTTTATCTGGGATACAGCATGGCTGCAGGATTGAGCCGACTTGTTTCTCCTGAGATAGATGTTACAGGCCAAACCGGCCTTAAAATTAGCTATCTGCAGTATCTGATCAATTACGAAATGGATTTTGGCGAAATTATCGGCATGGATGTAAGCTTTGACGGCGGAACAAGCTGGCAGGCCTTATGGGAACAGCCACTCTCCACCTTAAATATCCCACAGGGCGAATATTCCTACTATTTTGCTGTGCCATCGGGTGCAAGCAGCGTTCAGTATGCCTTCAGGTACGACGGAAACTGCTATGCCATCAATTTGTGGTGTATCGACAATATTACCATAGAAACTGTCGTAAACAACGACTTGCTGGTGGCTTCCTTCGAAGGAAACATCACCCCTTCGGTTGGTAAAAATGAGATTTACACTGTCGAAATTATAAATGGCGGGCTTACAAGTCAAAGTGACTATACTGTTAGTCTTTACAAAGAAGGCGGAGAAGAGCTTGCCTCAATCCAGGGAGAAACCATTGATTTTGCAGAAAAAGTCACCTATGACCTTAGCTGGATTCCTGAGGAAGATGAAACCGGTAATACGGCCGTTTACGCTATTGTACAACTCAATGGGGATGAAGCGGTTGATAATGATCAATCTGAACTATTGCCTGTTACGGTTCAAACCGAGGACATTGAACCGATTGAGATAGGTGAGAATTTCACTCCGGCCAAATTTCTTCCTTTCAACTTTTTCCAGCTATACAGCCAAACACAAACCCTGTATCTTGCAGATGAAATCAATGTGGATGGTGAAGCCATTACTGGAATCAAATACACAGCACTATTTGATGAGGACGAAGAAGGTGTGGAAGTTCATATGATGCTGAGCGAAACAGATCAGAACAACCTCACTGATGACTGGCTCGACCCAAGCGAATTCACTGAAGTGTTTAACGGAACTGTTAACTTCAAAAAAGGCCTGAAAGAATTCTACATCCCCTTTGATAATGCTTATACCTATAATGGTGGAAATTTGATTATTCAGGCTGTAAAATCATATACCGTCCCCCAGCTTTTCACCTCATTTATTTGCACCTACGATTCTACCAGTCAGCGTTCGCGCGCTGCCGAAAGAGACGATCAGCCATTTGATCCGTTGTCCATTCCGCCCTGGGGCTATTGTGTTGATCTCTATCCAAATATCACCCTGCTTTATTCGAATAGTACGGTTAACACCAGCGAAATACAGCAATCAACGCATAATGTTACGATTTACCCAAATCCGGCCAGCGATTTTGTAAAGCTACAAAGTGATGAAACAATTGTTGAGATCAAATTATTTAACCTTATGGGGCAGCTTGTCAAGCACCAAATGCCCGGCACCAATGAACTTGACTTAAGTGTTACTGAGCTAAAATCTGGCGCTTATATCGTCCATGTCCAAACAGCAAAAGGACTTACCACCCAAAAAATCCATGTGATCAAATAAACTTTGTGAATATTTCCTATTCGAAAAAGGCTGTTTGGCAGAAGTGTCAGACAGCCTTTTGTTTTGTTATTTGTGATTGCATCGATTACAATTTTTTTTGAGGAACCATCCATCTACAGTAATGAAATACCCAGACAGGGTGCTGCTATCATTGGCATAGTATTCCAAAACCCTTCAAGGTTTTACAAACCCTTGAAGGATTTCTTCGCAGGCAATATAAAGATAGCCCTAGCGGGGCGGCACTATGGTTGAAATTCTATGTATGTTGCATTCAAGGGGCAGCCCTGAAATCTTCGTGGGGGCAGAGCCCTGAAATCTTAATCACCAAACCTTCAAGGTTTTGGAAACCTTGAAGGTTTGGGAAGACGTTCGAGACTTTGCATAAGTCGTTCGTATCTTTGCATATGATGTTCGAGTTCACATCAATGTTGTTCGAGTCCACATCGTTGCCGTTCAAGTTCACATCGTTCATATTCCTAACCTGGACGAGCCAGAA
>DJWN01000118.1 GCA_002440975.1 Bacteroidales bacterium UBA6229 | reverse complement strand
TCATCCAGGCTAAAGACCGAAAAATGATCTATCCCACACTTCTCGGCCGCAGGCACATACAGCTCAATACCATGACCATAAGCATTCCCTTTGACAACAGAAGATATCCGCACATTTTTCCTCACAAATCTTTTAATAAAACGCAGGTTATGTGCGATGGCCTCAGAACTCAACTCAATCACTGAAGGTGTATGCGAAGCTGTTGCTGTCATTAGCTTTTAATCAAGCGATACTCCAGGTATTTATTTGTGAAACCAACTTTTTCGTATAAAAACCTGGCAGGATTATTGGGTTCAACATGCAAGGCTACATTGCCTTTCGAAAATTCAATCGCTTTATGCATAAGTTGCTTGCCAATTCCTTTTCCGCGCAAGGCAGCATCCACTGCAATATAAACAAGGATATTTTCCGGAATATAATCCTCCATCCCTGTCCGGTTGACAACTACAGCACCTGCCATTTTTTCATCAATACTCCCAACAATAACGTAACCAGCCACTACGGATGTTTCGCCCACTGCATAATCAATCGCCTTTCGGATGGCCTCTTTCGAATCGCCAAACTCGTCCAGGTGCTGATGCAAAAAGTCAACAATTTTTCTTTTTTCTAAAGTCCCCATTGGGAGATAACTGTCATAAATTTGTATTTCCATGTTTCAAAAGCTTATGTGAATTAAAAAAGATTATATACGTTAATAAAGAAGTTAATATACCAAAAACATTGGCATCCAGTCCATAAGGAAGTTTTGCTTCGGTAATCAATAGCGAAATTGTTGTCCCGCCACCAGCAATCATGGCTCCCAGGGCAGCCAACTCGTTGCGCTGGTTCAGAAAAACTGCTGCCAACAAGGGAATGAGCAGACCACTCACCATAAAAGCATAGGAATACAGCATCAACGAAAGCACTTCAGTAAGCTGCATCGCGATGATAACAGCTAAAATTCCCAATACCAAGGTCATAATTTTTGAGGCTTTCATTGCAATCTGTTGGTTAATGGCATTTGGGAAAATGCGCTGCAAAAGATCGTGCATGATATTGGATGACGAAGCCATCAAACAACTGTCAGCAGTGGAAAGTATAGCTGAAAAATAAGCAGACAAAATAAGCCCCATCAATCCGACAGGCATTATGGTACGGAGCAATAAGGGCAAACCCATCTCGGCATCCATACTACTCCCGGCGGCAAAACCATGTATTTCGAACATTCCGTTTAGGTATGCAACCCGGCTGATCAATCCTAAGCCTACCCCCATAAATGCCATCACAGGCCATTCAAACAAGCCTGCTATCATCCAGGCTTTTCGGGCTTCTGACACTGATCTGCTGGCATAGATCCGTTGATACAAAGTCATCCCAACGAACCAAATGGGCAAAATGGTTACCATCCAGTTTAGAAACTGCTGCCAACTTAGATTACTAAACGAGAAAAACTCGGCTGGTAAAGTTGCCTGTACTGTTTCCCAACCTCCCACAGCTACCCACGACAACGGAATTCCCAGAAAAATCAAACCTAACATCAAAAGAATCCATTGAACCGTATCGGTGTAAATTACAGCTTTGATGCCACCCAAAACCGTATAAACCACCGCCACAAATCCCATTATTATCAGCGCATAGGTAAGGTTTAAATCAACAAAAGCCGCCGACGCCAATTTGGCTCCTGCCAGCAATTGCGAACTCGTAAATCCCAGGTAACCAATGCCTGAGATCAAACCTGCGATGAGTGCAGCTCGTTTGCCAAAATAATGCCGAAAGACTTCCGGAAAAGTGAAAAACTGCTTTTTATCTGCCAGGCGTTTTATTCGGGGGATTAAAAAAACACCACTTAACCAGGCACCTAATAGTCCCGTGAACAACATCCAGCTTCCCGAAACGCCGATCAAAAATCCTAATCCACCCAAACCGATCGAGAAACCACCACCGACATCGGTTGCTACCACCGATAATCCGATATGCCAGCGCCCCATGCCACGGCCACCTACATAATAATCTTCAACATCTTTATTCCGTAGATGAAAATAAAAACCCACGCCAAGCATGGCCAGCATATACACTATGAAAATCAGGAAATCAATCCAGTTCATCTAGTCTGCAGTCTTGCATGTTTTATTGTGCGGTTGCCTTCCGCGGACTCACCCTGATTATGCCTACACCTTCGAGCTGATGAGCATTCAGAAACTGTATCACACCATCACTTTGCTTAAGAGGTACCAACAGTTTCAGCACTTGTTTTTGATTCTTGTTTCTGATAAAGCTCTTGAATTCTTTCACCAGGTCAGAAGCATCCTGCCTACCTTCCAGGTATTTATAGTAGTAACGAACTCCTTCATTCTCGGCTGTGATATCAGGCTCAAAATTGATTTCTCCACCTACTAATGTATCAGAGCTGGTGTCAGACCTATTCTCTGCCAACCGCTTCACCTGCCTGAATCCATTGTTTCTAAGATATTTACCAAAAGCTGTTATTATTTCATCTTTCATTTGCAGTAATAAAATTTAAGTAAAAGTATAATTAGTTTGTACAGAAACAAAATTACAACATTTTCGTCAAACCACCAAACCCATCGGATTCATTCCTTCCATAAATCGATATAATAGTTTGAATATTAGGTTTTTAACTACGCAAGTTAAATAACCATAAAAAGAATGGCTACTGGAGAATAAACTAACGATTAAAAGTTTCCAGACAAAGTTATAAACTGGCTATAATCTAAATTTCTCTACTAATATTGAAAATCGTCAATGGTGATCATTGGCGAAGCCGATTCCTCTTCAATTTTAAAGCAACTGATAAGCAACCCAAGTGAGTTTTTCAGCTGTACAAGTTCATCAGCAGGCAGAGCAGCCAGCTTATGCGATAGTTGTTGATGCATCAATTCAGGCGATTGGTCGAGTAGTTTTTTTCCGGTGGAAGTAAGGCTGACAACCGTAATTCTTTTATCGCCCGATTTAGGCAATCGGGCAACCAGATGTTTCTTTTCGAGACGACTAACAATGCCTGTTACTGTACTTAAATTCAAATTCAGGTAGGAGGCAATGCCCGAAACTGATGACTGAAATCCTGGGTTAGAGGCCAAATAATGCAGGCATAACAACTGTGGTATGCTGATCCCGAATTCCTTTTGTATGCGTTTGGATTCTAAATTGATTGATCGAACAATTTTTCTCAGGTTGATCAAAACTTCCGTAAAATCATTCATGACTAGTTTGTGTACAAAGTAAATAACACAGCAAAGAAAGCAAATTTCAGCTACATTTGCACGCTTATCGCCAAATAATTTTGAAATCGAATACGCTTACTCCACATCTTTTCACCTTATTTGCCATGCTGATATGGGGCATCTCTTATATCTGGTCGAAACAGGTGTTTGTGTTTTTGCAACCAGCTACAACAGTCTGGTTCAGGTTGATTGTTTCTGTTCCCTTTCTGGCGATCATAATCAAACTCAGAGGTAAAAGCTTTCGTTTTCAAAGAGCTCATTGGCCACTATTATTAGGCGTTTCGTTTTTCAATCCATTTCTTTATTTCATTGGCGAAAGTTTTGGGCTCAACCTCGTATCTCCTACCCTAAGCGCCGTGATCATAGCAACGATTCCGGTGTTTACGCCCATCCTGGCATTTATATTTTTGAGGGAGCGAATCAAAGCAATCAATATTATAGGACTATTTATCTCATTTGCAGGAGTTTTGATCATGCTCATCGACAGGGAAACCGGTATTACTGCTTCTCTTATCGGACTGATGTTTCTGTTTTTGGCTGTTTTTTCTGCTATTATATATGGTGTATTACTCAAAAAGCTGACTAAATCCTACGGCCCGATTCAAATCGTTTTCATTCAAAACCTGATTGGAATATTTTATTTCATTCCGGTGGTATTTGGCCTGGAACATGCAGGTTTTGATACCTTCGATTTTAACGCATCATGGCTGGTTCCGCTTGTGCTTTTGGGCGTTTTTGCCAGCTCACTGGCATTTGTAATGTTTACCTATGGTGTCGAAAAACTTGGCATCGCTTATGCCAACAGTTACACCAATACGATTCCTGTTTTTACAGCTTTTTTCAGTTTTATGCTTTGGGGAGAAAGTCTTACCTTTGACAAAATGCTCGGTATTTTACTCGTGATTGCAGGTGTTTTTCTAAGTCAACGGGTGAAATTCAAGTTTAAAAAATCCTTGTGATGAAACAACAAAAATCTGTACTTGTTTTAGGGGCAGGCCTGGTAGGGCTTCCGATTGCCAGAGACCTCGTAAAAAATAAAGAATTCAAAGTAAGTATTGCTGATCTTAACCAGGAACGATTAGTATTGGCCGAGGGCTATGGCATTCAAACACTTAATCGAAATTTAAAAGATTTTGACCCCACAGAGGATTGGTGCAACCAACACGATTATTATGTGAATGCTGTGCCGGGATCGATCGGTTATTCGGTATTGGAAAAGCTTATCAGTCTTGGAAAACCCATTGTTGACATTGCTTTTTATCCTGAGAACCCATTGGTATTAAATGATTTAGCTTTACAATCCGGTAGTTGTGTGATCTGTGATATGGGTGTGGCTCCCGGAATGAGTCATCTACTTAGTGGTTATGCCAGTTCGCAGCTCGACAAAACCACCAGTATCCTTATTTATGTAGGAGGTTTGCCTGCAGTACGCACACAACCCTGGGAATATAAAGCAGTTTTTTCACCTGCTGATGTGATTGAAGAATACACCCGGCCTGCCCGATTGATTGAATACGGCCGAATGGTTGAAAAACCTGCCCTTTCGGATATTGAGCAGCTGCAGTTCGATGGCATTGGAACCCTGGAGGCTTTCAATAGCGACGGACTTCGCTCACTTATTACTACTATGAAAGCCGACTTTATGGCTGAAAAAACCCTTCGTTATCCCGGCCATGCCGAAAAAGTGAAGTTGTTGCGCGACAGCGGTTTTTTGGACGACAAATTAACCCGTAACAATACCGGATCCTTATCGCCATTAAATTTCACCCAACAAATCCTTTTCAAAAACTGGCAGTTGCAAGCAGGCGAGGTTGATTTCACAGTGATGCGTATTCAGGTGGAAGGTTTTCATGCTAAAAAAGGAAAGTTACAATATACGTTCGAACTGTTTGATCAATATGACACCGAAACCGAGACTCATTCGATGGCACGAACAACAGGTTATGCTGCAACATCAGCTTTGCGATTGATTGATGCGGGATTGCACACAAAACCCGGCATACATTTTCCCGAAGAAGTGGGACATGATGAAGCCGCTGTAAAATTTATGCTCGAACGCCTGGCCGAACGCTCTGTTTACTATGAAGAAAGCATTCAGGAATTGCCATGATCACCAGCAAAACCAATCCCCGCATTAAAGCAGTGGTCAGATTGCAGAAATCATCCGAACGCCGGAAAACAAATCGCTTTCTGATAGAAGGTTACCGCGTAATTGAACGGGCTGTAGCCAATGGGATTAAAATTGAAACA
>DJWN01000128.1 GCA_002440975.1 Bacteroidales bacterium UBA6229 | reverse complement strand
TTTTATGCCATGCATCATCCATTCACTTCGCCCAGACCGGAGGATATTGCTTTGTTGGATACCAATCCGGGTGATGTGCGTGCCAATGCTTACGATATGGTAATTAATGGGGTGGAGATAGGAGGAGGTTCAATTCGTATTCATGATCGCGAATTGCAGCGTAAGATGTTCAGTATTTTAGGTTTTACGGATGAAGAAGCTCAGAAACAGTTTGGTTTCCTGATGAATGCTTTCGAATACGGCGCACCTCCACATGGTGGCATTGCGCTGGGTTTCGACAGGTTAACGGCTATGTTTGCCGGCCTCGACAGCATTCGGGATGTGATTGCGTTCCCAAAAAATAATGCCGGCAGGGATGTGATGATCGATTCGCCTTCCACCATTGCTGATGCACAGCTGGAGGAGCTTTATCTGCAATTGAAAAAAGTTGAGGATTAGGGTATTAGCAGAAACCTTTGATTAAAAGTTCAACTCCCGTTTCAAATCTCTGATACGGCTTTTGCTTACGTTCACCTGATTGCCGTTCGAGAGGATAATCACATAGCTTTCTTTGCCGTATTGTTCCATCTTTTTAATGTGTTTAATCTGTACAATATTTGATCGATGGATTCGGATAAACTGCTCGGCAGGAAGGTGTTGTTCCATATAACTCATGGTGTCTTTTTTCATGAACCGGCCTTCGGGCGTATGGATCATCACATAATCATCCTGGGCTTCGAGCTGGATGATATTTTCGATGGGAATCACATGAATCTGAGTGCCGTTTTTTACAACGATTCGTTCCAGGGTATCTTGCTGTTCATGCAGGCTGCTAACAAGTTTTTTCACTGTTTCGTCTTCTTTCAAGGTATGCCTGAAGCGTTCTACAACCTTATCAACGGCTTGATGTAGCCGGTCTTTTGAAAAAGGTTTCAGCAAATAATCCACGGCATTCATTTCGAAGGCTTTGATGGCATATTGGTCGTAAGCGGTTGTAAAAATGATTTCAGGCAGGTCTTCATCCAGCAATTCCAATAATTCAAATCCTGTTAGTTTAGGCATTTGAATATCCAGAATCACCAGATCGGGTTTGTTTTCCTGTATGCCTTTCAGTCCGCTGAAACCATCAGCAAATTCCGCAATGATATCAATATTTTTATGATCGTTCAAAAACCTTTGCAGCAACATACGTGCAGGAGCTTCATCTTCGATAATAATGGTTCGTAGTGCAGCTTTCATGGTTCTTATTTGAAGTTATAAACTTAGTTTTTTTTGTTTTTTTGAATCGGGATGCGCAACACTACCTCAAAGGAGATCTTTTCGCGTTTGATTTCGAGCAGATCGGCACGTTGATAGATTAGTTCGAGTCGTTTGCGGATATTTTTTAACCCGATACCTTCACCCTTGGGTTTTGCAGCATCCGGATCAAAATCATTTAGGATGTGCAGTTCCATAAAATCTTTGTTTGGTTCGCAACGCAATTCAACCAACACTTCTTCGGTGCTATGATACACCCCATGTTTGATGGCATTTTCGAAAAGCGGTTGCAGAATCATATTTGGGATATCAGACTGCAGACAGGCTTCAGGAACATATTTCTGAAATTTGAGTCGGTGACCAAAGCGTACTTTTTCAATATCCAGGTAACGTTCGATATTTTCCAGTTCTTTTTTAAGGCTGGTGGTTTCATTACGATCATGACTCAGCGAATAGCGTAAAAAATCGGAAAGTTTGATTACCATTTCCTGTGCTTTTTCGGGGTCGTTCATAGTAAGCGAGCTAATCGAATTGAGGCTGTTGAACAGGAAATGCGGATTGATTTGCGATTTAAGGGCATTAAGTTCGGCATCGCGAACCAGGCTGTTAAGCTCGCTTTCGATACGCATCTTTTGTTGGAGATCTTCATAATACAACATCATATAATAGATCAGGATGAAGATGAGGTAAAAAAATGCGCCTATCACAGCGCGCCAGGGCAGTGAGATGTAAAGAAATTCGAGGTAAGCTTCGTTGGTGGGTTCCATGGCCTGCATCAAAAAGTATCCACTCGTGAGCCAAATGGCAATAGTTACAATTCCAACAAGCATATGATTGATTATCAGATCAAACTTGCTCTGCTCATCTTTCATATTAAATCTCAGCACATACCATATATTGAATCCAATCAGGGCAAGTAAACCATTGAAAACAACTGCATCATTCAGGCTCGAAACCAAACTCAGCTCCTGGTAATAATTGAGAATGGCCGTTTGGATGAGCATCAGCGACACCCAAACAGCCAGATATATGATGAGGTAATTGCGGTTTTTTATAAATGGATTAAGCATAATAAAATCCGGTAGTTGTGTTGGTTAATACTTTCAGTATGACGTTTTTGTGCCGAAAAAGTTACACCTAATAACTTTTAAGTTCTAAGCCTCCAAAAATAACAATGCCTTTTATTACAATGGTTTTGTCGGTTTCCGCATTGGAAATAGAGAGTCTTTTATCGCTGAAACCGCCAAGTATTGAAACCACTTCTGATTTCACTTTCCAGCCTTCGGGTACGATGAGGTTTGAGCCTCCAAAAAGGATAAAAGTATCAATCACACATCCATCGGGCGAAAGCTTTGCTGCTTTCATATCTATGTCGCCACCACCAAATATCGCAGTGATTTTTCCTCCCTTAAAATTTTCGGAAGTTACCCGGGTGTTACCGCCGCCAAAGATGGCCATCTCGTCGATATACTCATCCGGATTGTTGTAAGGTTTGTCGCTGGCATTAAAAACATGCTGTCTGCCTCCGTAATGTTTTTTTTCATCGTTGCCATCGCCACGGCGTGTAAGGATAATCAAACCAATACCGATCAGCAAGGCTGGCCAGAAAATTGTACTTAACCGGATCCTGTAATCCATCAGCTCGGGCAACCAGAATAATACACCCAAACTGATGAGGATAATTCCGGTAGTGCGATTTTGCTTGTTTGCCAAGGTGATGATCCCGATACTAATCAGCAGGGTTTTCCAGCTGATCAGATAATGACTTAAATTATAGGAGATTAAATCGAGTTGGTCGAGCAACAACAATCCGCCAGCCAAGATAAGAAGCAGGCCGGTTACAATGCGTCTGTCGATAGATGAAGGTTTAGTTTCCATGGTATTTTCGTTTAAAATTTACTAAATCAATTTTTAACGAAAATACAACAACCGTCCAGTCAACTCAATTAATAATAGGTCAACAGCAGAATTTTATCGGTGAATGGCAGAATTAGTCCAGTAAAAAAAAGAGCAAATCAGATTTATCCGCAATGAAAATATTTGCTCACAAGCTGTATGATTTTTTCCTCATCATTTTCCATTTCTTTCCGAAGATTTTTATCCTCGAAAGCTTTCAGGTTTTTAATGATGAAATGCAGGATGTTTTCCGAAAACACACCATTCTTAGTATAAAATTCGAGATGCTTCTCCAGTGCTTCGGCCGACTCTGCGCAGCTGGTGGGCAATTGTTCCAGTTCAGCTTGTTTGTTTTTATGTTTTTCGTCAAAAATATTGACATCGACATAAGTTTTTTCAGCAAACTCCAGCGCACCTTCCATGGTGAGGCCGTGATGAGCAGCAACCGTTAAACCCGCCATAAGCAGATAGACATCAGCCGATCCGTCAGGAGCTCTGAATTCAACAGTTTGTTTTTGCGTAAAATCAAGGTTCACGGGTTTTTCCTGTGGGTTGGCATCGGCTATCATATCGGTGGCAGCAGTCCAGCCCAGAGGTACACGTACCAATACCGAACGGTTGCGATCGCCCCAGCAGATGTTGGTAGGTGCTTCCTGATGTGGCACCAGTCTGAAATAGGACGTTGGAATGGCATTGCCAAAAGCTGTAAGTGAGGCGGCCAGCTTCAGGTATCCGGCGATAGCTTTTCGTGCCTCCTTACTAAGCTGGCCGTCTTTCATCATGATGTTTTTCCCGTCTTTCATCAGTCGGGTGTGCACATGCATTCCGCTGCCAGCCTTGCCAACGGTGATTTTAGGGGCAAAAGTTATGGTAACGCCATAGCGATAAGCCAGTTTGCGCATGATCCATTTTGCAACGATTAATTGATCCGCAGCATCTTCAACATTTGTCGGTAGAAATTCTATTTCATTTTGTTCGTAGTTCATGCCATTAAGCGAGAAGTTACCTACTTCGGAATGACCGTATTTTATCTGACCACCGCTTTGGGCAATTAAACGCAAGGCTTCGCGTCTGAAATCGCCATATTTGTTGAACGGAGAAGATTCGTGATAGCCTTTTTGATTGACGGCAGGATAAAGTTCCTCTTCTTCGGCAATGATGTAATATTCGAGTTCGCCCATGGTTTCAAATTCGAAGCCCGTTTCGGCTTTGAGTGCCCGATGCGCTTTTTTGAGGATATATTCGGGAGAGCTTTCGAAGGGTTTTCCATGACGGTCGTAAAAAGAACAAAGCAAGTCGAGCGTGGGTACCTCAGTAAATGGATTCACAAAGGCAGTTTTGTATTTCGGAATTACATACAAATCACTTGAGCCTGCTTCAACAAAAGGAAACAAACTCGAACCGTCAACACGTTCGCCTGATAGCAGCAGGTTTTCGAGATGTTCGCGGCTGTTGATGATGAAATTGAGTGTTTTTAAACGTCCATCCCATGCAACATAACGAAAATTGATCATCTCAATATCATTATCTTCTATAAAACGGATCAGATCGGTCCGTGTAAACTCATGTGCAGGCTTGTTAAGATATTGTACCAAAGGATTTGGGTTCATTGCCGTGAATTGATTCATAATAAAAATATTTAGTGCTTCAATAAGTTTACAAACTTACTAAATGTGTTGTGATATATAGCCGAAAACCGCGTGACATAAGGCCTATTTATATCCGGTTCAAATAAGAATGGAGAGGCCTGATTGATATACTTTTTTAAGCACAAGAAATTGTCTTAATCTCATTTTTTATACTTTTACGGATTCGGCTTCATTAACCGAACCGCTAATTATATTATTCCTGAATAATGTTGATCAATTCAAAAAAAATTTCCATGAAGACCTTTTTTATTTTAATTTTCAGTCTGTTGTTCTGTAGTTTACAAGCACAACAGGAAACTTATCAAAGAGTGCGAATTGATTTGAACGAAACCAGCCTGCACGAGATTGCATCGCATGGTATTCCGCTTGATGCAGGCACATTCAAGCCAGGTTATTTTGTTGAGCTCGAATTGAGCGCAACCGAACTTGAAAGCCTACAGGAAGCCGAAATTAATTATACTGTGCTCATCGACGACCTTGTTAGCTTTTATCGCGAAAGAAGGATGGCAGATACCGACACCCGCATTGTACGCAATCCGGCGGATGAGTTTCCGGTACCCGAAAATTGGGAGTATGGTTCTATGGGAGGGTTTTATACTTATCAGGAGGTGCTTGACAAACTCGATTTTATGGCCGCACAATGGCCTGATTTGATCACAGTAAAAGCTCCTGTAAATGAAGACTTGCTAACGCATGACGGCAATCCCATCTGGTGGGTAAAAATTAGTGACAATCCTAATGAAAAGGAGGATGAACCGGAAGTTTTGTACACGGCATTGCATCATGCACGCGAAGGAATTGGTGTGCAACAAATGATGTATTTTATGTTGCATTTGCTCGAAAATTATGAGACAGACGAGCGAATTCAGGCAATAGTTAATAACCGCGAACTTTATTTTGTGCCCATTCTTAATCCGGATGGTTATTTGTATAATGAGCAAACAGATCCCAACGGAAATGGCATGTGGCGCAAAAACCGCCGCAATAACGGAGGATCGTGGGGTGTGGATATCAATCGAAATTATGGTTTTATGTGGGGATTGGACGACAATGGTTCTTCTCCCTATCCGAGCAGCGAAACCTATCGTGGCCCGGAGGCTTTTAGCGAACCTGAAATTCAAAATATCAAGCAATTTGTTGAGGAACACGAATTTATGATTGCCCTCAATTACCATTCTTATTCCAATCTGCTGCTTTATCCATGGGGCTATACAAACGCTCCCTGTCCTGATGACGCCATTTTTCATGCGCATGCCACGCTGATGACACGTGACAATAGGTATGTTTACGGCCCCGGGAGTTCAACCATTTATCCTACCAATGGTGGCTCGGACGACTGGATGTATGGCGAAACAGAAAACAAAAATCAGGTTTTTGCCTACACGCCCGAAGTGGGTGGAAGTGGTGATGGTTTTTGGCCTTCAACTAATCGTATCATTCCACTCTGCCAGGAAAACATGATTCAAAATTATTATGCCGCCTTTTTTTCGGGAGACTATGGAAAGATCACCGAAACCAGCGGTCCGGTTATTTCGGAGAAAACCTTTTATCTCACCTTCGATTTGCAACGCCTTGGATTTAGCGACACAGAAAACTGGACGGTAAGTGTTGTGCCAATCAGTGAGAATATATTCGAAACAGAAGAACCCGTATCGATAGGTTATCTCGAAATTCTTGAAACGGTAAGTGATTCTATTGCAATTACTTTAAACCCCGACATTATGAGTGGTGACACCCTTCGATTTTTGATTCAACTGGACAATGGCGAATTTGTTACCACTGATACAGTTGCGAAATATTTTGGAACAACTTCGGTGATTTTTGAGGACGATTGCGAAGATTTTGACAACTGGACCAGCTCGAAATGGGACAATACAACTTCGGATTTTAATTCACCAATTGCTTCTATAACAGATTCGCCCAGTGGTAATTACAGTAATAATGAAAATAATATCATCACGCTAAACAATCCTATCGAAATTCCTAATACCAGCATGGTTTTGCTCCGCTTTTGGGCTAAATGGGAGATAGAATATGATTGGGATTATGTGCAGCTGCAATTACGCCAAAATGGAATTGGAAGCTGGGTTGCACTCGAAGGTAACTACACCCGTGCAGGCTCTAATAATCAGGCAACCGGTGAACCCCTATACGATGGCAATCAGTCGTGGGTGCAGGAAACGGTTGATCTTTCAGCTTATGCAGGAAAAAGCATTGAGTTGCGATTTGTTCTGCGAAGCGATAGTTATGAAACTGAGGATGGTTTTTATTTTGATGATATGGAAGTAATCATACTGGACATTGAAACAGGAATCAATGCAGTAAACTCTAATCTTCAAAAATTTAGCTTTTATCCCAATCCGGCAAGCGACCGGATCACCCTATCCGCCAATCAGATAACAAACGAAACTAGCAGCATTCAATTGATGGATTTGAGTGGGCGTACAGTACAACATTGGCAGATGCCAACCGGGCAAAGACAGTTTCAGCTTTCGTTGGCAAGTTTGCCCTCCGGAACCTATTTGTTACAATTTGAAACTGACGGTTTTGTTCAAAGAGAAAAAATAACCCTGTACTAAAGCAGATTTGTTTATTAGGTGATGTAAACCAGAGAAATGGACAAAAATTGTATTCCAACAATTTAATACTGAGGAGATGAGCTGATGATGGAAACCAAAGAAATGGGTAAACTGAAATGGCACCACATTCAGAATCCTACCGATGAAGACTTTAATTTTTTAAATAACATACACCATTTTCATCCTCTTGATATTGAAGATTGCCGCTCGCTTAACCAACGACCAAAAATTGATATTTACGATGATTATTATTTTTTAATCCTGCACTTTCCTAATTTCGACCGGCAGAATATTTTCATCAAAACCAAAGAAATAAAAATGTTCTGGGGCGAAAAGTTTATCATCACCCTCGAAAAAACGCCCTGGCTTGCCACGCAATTTTTCAACGAATACAAGGAAATGAGCAGAGATGAGAATGATTTAATAATCGAAACATCTGATATTTTGCTCTATCGCATTCTCGAACGACTGATGCGCGAATCATTGTATCTTTTACGAAAAGTAGGCCTTGATCTGGAACTGATCAACCGCGAACTTTTTGGAAAACAGCAGGTAAAAATTATCGAAAGAATTTCGGTAACCCGAAAAAATATTATTTTGATCAACACCATTTTCAAACCGCAGCTCAGGCTGTTTCATAAATTTGAAACCGGCCAGATAAGCGGCTTTGCAGGCGAGGAAATGGAAGATTACTGGGGCAATATCCTCGACTATTACCAAAAAATGTGGGATATGACCGAAGATTACGAAGAGCTGATCGAAGGCCTCTCAAAAACCTTCGACAGCATGCAAACCAACAAAACCAACGAGATCATGAAGATTCTTACCCTGATCTCTTCAATCATACTGCCGCTAACCTTTATCACAAGTTTATACGGCATGAACGTAATGCTGCCCTTTGCCGAAAACAAAACAGCCTTTTGGCTTTTGCTCGTTGGTATGGCAGTTGTCAGTGGATTGATGGTGCTTTATTTTAAGCGTCGCCGCTGGATGTGATCAAACTAATCATCAAGTTAAATGTTTTAAATATCTTTTTATGGAAAAAAAAATTCACTTAACCTGGCAGAAAACCCTTAGTATTCTTGTTATGCTGGTGTTTTCCCAACAAATTTATGCAATTATGCCACCACAGATTCCTTTAGAAGACTTCTTCAGAAACCCTGAAAAGAGTGCTTATCAGATCAGCCCCGACGGGAAATTTATTTCCTTTATGGCACCTTACGAAAGCCGGATGAATATTTTTGTTCAAAAGGCCGGAAGCGATAAGACAACCCGCCTCACTTCTGAAACAGATCGCGATATCGCTGGTTATTACTGGGCAAATGCCGACCGTATTCTGTTTTTGAAAGACAGCGGTGGCGATGAGAACTACGCACTATATGGGGTAGATAAAGACGGAAAAAACAGCAAATGCCTCACCTGTTTCGAAGGCGTACGTACCCAGCTTATTGATGAATTGGAAGACCAGCCTGATTTTGTGATCATTGGCCTCAACCAACGCAATGCCATGGTTTTCGATCCTTACAGGCTCAATATCAAAACAGGCGAAAAAGAAATGCTTGCTGAAAATCCGGGTAATATCCAGGGCTGGATGACCGACCACGATGGCAAATTGCGTATTGCTATTGCCATTGTAGATGGTGTGAATACCCAATTACTCTATCGCGATGATGAATCACAGGAGTTTGAACCGGTACTCACCACCAGCTTCAAAGAATCTCTGAGCCCCAATTTCTTCACCTTTGATAACAAACACCTTTATGCCACTTCCAATCTGGGACGAGATAAATCAGCAGCCGTAATTTTTGATCCCAAAACCGCCAAAGAAACAGAAGTACTTTACGAAAATGAAGACTTTGATGTTGGTGGCATCAGTTATTCGCGCAAACGTAAGGTAATTACTGCTGCCAGCTATACTTCCTGGAAACGCGAACGTCATTTCTTTGATGATGAAGCAAGAACAATGTTCGAAAAACTCGAATCATTGCTAAGTGACTATGAGATTGCCATCACAGCCAGCGACAAAGCCGAAGAAAACTATATCATCCGTACTTATAGCGATCGCTCAATGGGAGCCTATTATCTTTATGATAAAACGAAAAAAAAACTCACCAAAATACAGGATGTAAGCCCTTGGCTCAACGAAGATCAGATGGCAGAGGTAAAACCTATTCAATACCGTTCGCGCGATGGATTGGTAATTCATGGTTACCTCACCTTACCCAAAGGCGTTGAAGCCAAGAACCTGCCCGTAGTGGTAAATCCGCATGGCGGCCCATGGGCGCGCGACAATTGGGGATTCAATCCTGAAGTTCAGTTTTTGGTCAATCGTGGATTTGCTGTGTTGCAGATGAATTTCAGAGGCTCAACCGGATATGGAAAAGCTTTCTGGGAAGCCTCTTTCAAGGAATGGGGTTTGAGCATGCAAAATGACATCACCGATGGCGTGTATTGGCTCATCCGAGAAGGTATTGCCGACAAAGATCGTGTGGCAATTTATGGTGCCAGTTATGGCGGTTATGCTACTTTGCAGGGCCTTGTTGTTACGCCTACCCTGTATGCAGCCGGTGTAGATTATGTGGGCGTTTCTAATCTTTTTACCTTTATGCAAACCATTCCGCCCTACTGGAAACCCATGTTGGATATGATGTACGAAATGGTGGGCAATCCCGAAGCTAACAAGCAACAGTTTGAAGCCACGTCACCTGCCATGAATGCCGACAAAATTATTGCTCCGCTTTTTGTGGCTCAGGGAGCCAACGACCCGCGTGTGAATATTGCCGAATCGGATCAGATTGTGGAAGCCTTGCGCACAAGAGGAATTGAAGTGGAATATATGGTGAAAGACAACGAAGGACACGGCTTCAGAAACGAAGAAAACCGCTTTGATTTTTATCGCGCTATGGAAGCATTTCTAAAGAATCATTTGCTTAATTGAGTTTTTTTTCCTGTTGTTAGAAGCTTTTTTAAACCATCGAAAGTTGATCATTTAGGGTAGAAGGCTTACTTTTACCCTAAATTTTTTGCTTATGCGGAGATTTACAAAATGGACAGTAATAATCATTGTGGCATGTTTTGCCATCGGATTGGGTTTTTATTTTATTGCTGTACATACCGTAAAAAAAGAACTTTATAAGCAATATGGCAAAACTGCTCTTAGTAAGTTTTACGATTTGGAAATTGGCAGATTGGGAGTTGATTTTTTTACGCAAGACCTGATTTTATACAAGCTGAGTTTGATTCCGGTTGAAAAAACCGATTCTTCCAACAATGTAATCCCTGAGGCAAGTTTAAGAATCAAGCGATTGGAAATCAAAAAGTTGAATATCGAGCGACTTTTAAATCAAAAAGAGTTTCATGTGGTTCAGCTTTTGTTGCATCAACCCAGCCTGGAGATTGGTAGTTTACCGGATAAAAAGCTGCTTCAGGCAGATACAAAAACGGATACGACAAAGCATCAGGGACTTAAGAAGATTATTTTTGACCGCTTTGTGCTGGAAGATGGGTATTTAAATATTCAAACCAAAGATAAAAATACGAATGATATTTTTGTTCCTTCAGTCAATATGCGTCTCGAAGGGATACACATTAATTTCGATAGCCTCAACCATAAACCTGATTTTGGATTTTCTCTTGCTTCGCAATTACAGATCGACTCGTTAAGCTTCAGAATACCAGGGTCATATTATAAGATTCATATAGCTAAATCAGAGATATTACAACAAGAACAAGAGTTAAAATTTTCTGATCTGAAACTTTTTCCAATCCGCGGTTTACATGTACAAGCCGTTGGCCTCAGAAATCAGGATGATGTTATTGATTTAACGATTAAATCGGTGCAAACAGTCGGGCTCGATTTTGATGATTTGCTAAGTCGGGAAGGTGTTTTTATGCAAAAGCTGCTGCTGGATGAACCAAGCATCCATTTGATGCGCGACAAAAGACTGCCCGTTGATGAAAGTAAACGGCCTAAAATGCCACAGCAGGCTGTTCGAAGTATCAAAGGAAACTTCGGAATAGATTCTATTTTATTACTAAATGCAAGTGTTGTTTATACTGAGTTGATGGGTAACAAACCCGATACGCCCAGTGTTAATTTTGATAGTTTGTTTACCATGATAACCGGATTTGCCTCTGTTGATCCAAACACTGGAAAACAAGCGGACCTTATTGCCCACAGTAAGGGGATTTTGTTGGGAGAAGCACATTTTGATAACCGAATTCAATGGCATTTTACGCCAGATAACAGCTTTGATTTTTATGGCCGGTTGGGAAGCATGAATGCTAATGCCGTGAATGTTGTTAGCGAGAGTGCTGCAGGAGCATTGTTTCGATCCGGGTATATTGATTCGATTTATTTTAATGGCTTAGGCAATCAGGATGCTGCTTCGGGGATGTTCGAAATGCGCTACCACGATTTGGTGGTTGATGTTACGCAAAAACGATCTAACAACCCCAATAAATTCCTCAGCCTGATCGCAAATCTTATTTTACGGCGCGAAAATCCTGCAGAGGGCGAAGGCATCCGTCAGGTACAAATGCAAACAATAAGGGTTCCGTACAAAGGTTTTTTCAATATGTATTGGAAAACCATCGAAAATGGTTTGCTCAATACATTGAAACCCGGCAAGCGTCAACGGATGAAAAAAGATGATGCATTGCGCAAGGAATGGGAAAGGTTTAAAAAAGATATTGCGCAGTAGCATGAATCACAAATTAACGGCTTAAATGCATCTTGGGATTAAAGAATTGAAACTATTTGTGATGCGTTATTTTTTAAAAAATGCACTAAAGTTGTTGATTTTATTGAGGTTTAAGTCAATTTTTAATCTTTGGATTTGAAACGTATTATCAATAGTCCATTTAATGAATCTAATTTAACCAATTGATAATCAGTTTTTAAATCAATATTTCTCAATAGAATTTTTTTAAAACGACTTTCATGCGCATCCGTAGTTAATAGAAACTATTAACCAAAATAGTTTTTGAAAAAAGCAATGTCACAAATTGCCAATGTAAACAATTAAAACAACGAGCAATGCAAATCGCTATTTTTGCAGTATGATTAAAAATCCTCATCCCATTGAGATCATGGCACCCGTTGGCTCATATGAGTCGATGATGGCCGCCATACAGGCCGGAGCCAGTTCTGTGTATTTTGGAATTGGTGCATTAAATATGCGTTCGAAATCATCTAAAAATTTCACGCTTAATGATTTACAACAGATTGCTTCGATTTGTGAAGCACATCAGGTACGCAGTTATGTAACAATCAATACCGTAATTTTTGACGAAGAACTCGAAGAGGTGAAACGGTTGGTTGATGCTGTAAAAGCCAATCATATCACCGCTGTGATTGCATCGGATCAGGCAGTTATTCAATATGCACGACAACAAGAGGTTACGGTGCATATGTCCACCCAAACCAATATCACCAATATTGAAACTATTCGCTACTATGCACAATTTGCCGATGTGATGGTAACTGCACGTGAACTTAATTTGAGCCAGGTGAAAGCCATCACCGAAAAAATCCGGCAGCAGCAAATCACAGGGCCATCCGGCGAATTGGTGCGCATCGAAGTGTTTGTGCATGGTGCTTTGTGCATGGCTGTTTCCGGAAAATGCTACCTCAGCCTCGATTTATTGAATTCTTCTGCCAACCGTGGCGCTTGTTTGCAGCCTTGTCGAAGAGGCTACACGGTGAAAGATCGCGACACTGAGCTCGAAATGGAAGTGGATAATGAATACATCATGTCGCCAAAAGACCTGAACACCCTGCCGTTTTTGGATAAATTGCTGGATGCTGGTGTTGAAGTGCTCAAGATTGAAGGGCGTGGCCGCTCGCCTGAATACGTAAAAGTTGTCACCAAAGTATATCACGAAGCTGTTGAGGCAGTGTTGGATGGCACTTTTGATCAGCAGAAAGTGGAAGCCTGGCAAAGCCGTCTTTCAGAAGTTTATAACCGTGGTTTTTGGGATGGTTATTATTTAGGAAGAAAGATCGGCGAATGGACCGAATCGTATGGTTCACAGGCTACAAAAAGAAAGGTTTATGTGGGTTTGGTAACCAATTATTTTACTAAGATCGGGGTAGCAGAAATAAAAATGGAAACCCACATCATGGCTTTAGCGGATGAAATCCTGATCATCGGACCTACAACAGGAGTTGTGGAAGAGCAAATCAATGAAATCAGGGTAGAGCTGCAACAAGTTAAACAAACCAAAAAAGGTGACCTCTGTTCCATCCCTGTTAATACGCTGGTTCGCAGAGGCGACAAGGTGTATAAACTGGTCGAAACTAAATCGCAAGCCTCATGATTACACAAAATCTGCATACACATACCCTGTTTTCTGATGGCAAATCCACACCCGAAGAGGTTATTAAATCAGCGATAGATTCCAAACTGCAAAGCCTGGGCTTTAGTGATCATGCACCTGTACCTTTTCAAAATTCTTTTAGCATTGCTGAAGGTGAATTGTCTAATTATATCGCTAAAATAGAGCAACTTAAATCAGAATTTGCTGACCAGATAGAGATTTTGCTTAGTCTCGAGGTGGATCATATCCCGGCCTTGATGGATGATTTCTTCATTCAAAATCCAGAGTTAAAACTGGACTATACCATTGGTTCCGTTCACCTGGTTGGTGCGCATGATCCGGCCAATTTGTGGTTTATCGATGGCCCAAAACGGGAAATCTATGATGATGGTTTGCAGCAGTTTTTTGGTGGGGATATCCGCCAGGCAGCAAAAGCTTTTTATCATCAAACCAACCGGATGCTTGAACAGCAAACACCTGATATTATTGGTCATCTGGATAAAATCAAGATGCACAATCAAAATCGGTTTTTCCGTGAGGATGAATCCTGGTACCAGGCTTTAGTGCGCGAAACACTTCAGCTGATCAAAGAAAAGGATGTTGTGGCAGAACTCAACACACGCGGCAAGTACAAAGGCAGATCCGAAAGTCTTTTCCCTTCGGATTGGATTTTAAAGGAAATGAAGGCTCTGAAAATACCGGTGATTGTCAGCTCAGATGCGCATCAGGCTCATGAAGTCGTTCTGCTATTTGATGAGGCCATTGAGGCTCTAAAAATGGCGGGATATCGCAGCATCTGGAAGTTCCGGAACAAACAATGGGAGGAGAATCCGCTGTTCTGATTTTCATTTCACTAAATCTGTTGGTTTTTATACTTTTACATCTCACTTATACGTTAACCATCAGTGAATTTATACGCACAAAAAAAACGCTGGAAGATTGTCCTGGCCATCATTGCTTTGGTCATTATCGGGGCATCAATTTACTACACCAATTTACTGGTCAATCGTTTTGCCATGCAGGAGCGTATCCAGATCAGGGTTTGGGCTGATGCCATTCAACGTCGCGCTAGTTTGATGAATATCACCGAAGCATTTTTTGATGAGGTGCGCGAGCAGGAACGTAAGCGCATTGAGCTTTTTGCAGAGGCTTATCGCAGATTGTTGATTGCAGCACCCAACGAAAATTTGAATTTCTATCTCGAAATTATTTCAAACAATACAAGCATTCCTATTATTATTACAAACGATAATTATCAAATTGAATATCGTGCCAATTTGCCACCTGATCAGCAGGATATTGACAGTTTAACGGTTAAATTACTGGCTGAGTACACCGTATATGAGCCGATTGAAATCAGCCTTTCGGTTAATAGAAAACAAATGCTGTATTACAAAGAGTCGCGCATTTTTACGGAGATGAAAAATGTGTTGGACGATTTGGTGAGTTCATTTTTTAATGAGGTAGCTTTAAACGCAGTCAGTGTGCCGGTAATTATTACTGACAGCACCCAAAAGAAGGTGATTCAATATGGCAACCTGGAGGAATTTGATATGCAGGATAGTGTTTTTGTGAAGCAACAGCTTGACGAAATGGCTTCAGAAAACATGCCGATTTCTATTAATCTGGAAAATGTTGGCCGGACATATATCTTTTACAGAAGCTCTGATCTATTGCTTCAGATGCAGTTCTTTCCTTTGTTACAAATCCTGATTATCACCTTGTTTTTAGTAATGGCTTATTTGCTGTTCAGCTATGCCCGCCGTTCGGAGCAAAATCAGGTTTGGGTAGGTATGGCCAAGGAAACAGCGCATCAAATTGGCACACCATTGTCGTCGCTTATGGCCTGGATCGAACTACTCAAATTGCATCCTGATAAAATTGAAGGCGTAGAGGAAATGGAAAAAGATGTGCAACGACTCGAAACCATTACTGAGCGCTTTAGTCGCATCGGTTCAGCACCCGTGTTGGAGCCATCTGACATAACTTCAGTAATTGAAGATACCATTGATTATTTGAAAAAACGCAGCTCACGAAAAATTATTTACAAGCTTGAGATGCCTGCAGCCCCGGTTATTGTTCCCTTAAATGTTTCGCTTTTCCGATGGGTGATCGAGAATCTATGTAAAAATGCCATTGATGCCATGAGTGGTCAGGGAACCATTACAATCAGAATGCAAACCGAAGAACGCTACCTGATTATAGATGTGAAGGATACCGGAAAGGGCATGCACAAATCTGCTTTTTCTGCTGTGTTTAATCCGGGATACACCAGCAAAAAGAGAGGATGGGGTTTGGGGTTATCTTTGGCCAAACGCATCATCAAGGATTATCACAAAGGAAAAATATTCGTTAAGTCATCCACCATCAACGAAGGCACAACTTTCCGTATTATGCTTCGGTTGAAGTGATAAAGTTTATTTCACTCCTCCAAAAACAAGTAATGGTATGGATGAGCGGAATAACAACTTGCGACTCAATCCCGGCTCAAATAATTGTGATAACAGATTTTGTTTTTTGGCTGTGAGGGCCAGCACATCTATTTTATGCTCCTGAATAAAATGTTCTATCCCTTCTAACACATCACCACTTTCGAGCAGGCCACATTCAACCTGAAAACCTTTGTAAAACTGATTAAAATGTTCGCGCATAGTGCGCATACGGGTTTCGTCAACAATCAGACTGCCTTTTTGATGTACATGCAAACAATAGATCCGGGCATTAAATGGCCTCACAAAAGCCATCAACCGACTCAGGCTGTCGAAATCAGTCGTATCAAAACTGGTAACATAGAGTAGTTTTTTCGTTTGCTCAAAACTACTTTCGTCGTATGATGGTGGAATGGCTAGTACCGGAATTTTTCCTTTTGAAATAGCCTTAAGTGTGGTGCTGCCAAAGAATCCTCTTTCGAAACGTTGCTTACCTTTGGTTCCCATTACTATAAGGCCGGGCTTGTAATCATGCGCAACAGCAGAAATAGCTTCGGAGGCATTTCCTCTAATCAAATCAAAGTCAACATCCACTCCTCTAATTTTTTTTCGTTTGATTTGTAATTTAAGCTCTTGCTGAAAGAGCTGTAATCGTTCTTCTGCCTCTGCTTCGGCATTTCTGATCTGCGATTCGATATCGGTTTGCATGGCATACATTTCGCCCCAGGCAAAATGCTCTGCGGCAACCGGCATCCAGGCATGCATCAGGCGGATATCGGCTTTCATAAAGGTGGCAAGCTTGAGCGCATATCGTGCAGCTTTTTCACTTTCGTCCGAAAAGTCAATCGGAACTAAGATACGTCTGACACTGCGTAATAATTTGATGCTTTTTTCTTTATCAGTACCGCTGGCCTGAGCCAGTAAGCTGATATATTTCTGCGCATCAGGAAGATCGCCTTCGTTAACGTGAAGCATCACTTCGGAAGTTGATCCCGAAGTCTGACTCAAAAAACACGGAATTCCTTCCGATTCCAGACGAACCTTAATCAGTAATGCCCTTGAATATGTGTAAGTGCCGATGTTGATAATGGCGGGGTCGTTCATAACAGATGTTTGCATAAGTTTGGGTTTTGTGTATTTTCATCTTTCGAAAAGCCAACTAATATACAAAAGTTTAAGGCTGAATGCAAAATCTTTTTTAATTATTTCAGCTTTTTTGGTATTGAATCCACGATTTTTCACTAGGCATTAAATCAAGGATCATCTGATTAATCCGAAAGGCGTTGCTATAAAGGCTTGTTATGTCGTGAATTCAGACTATCTTTGCCGCCCCAAAAATATCCGATAATGAACTCAAAAGATCAATCCGAAAAGAGACCCAGAATCCGAAAAACAGACGATCGAAATATTGAAAGACAGGAAAAACCACGGTTTTCGAAGCCTTACGGTAAAGAAGAAGACGACAGCAGAAAACCGGAACGCAGGCCTTATAAATCCACCGGAAACAGGGATCAGAGACCAACATACGGACGTGCTGGCAAGGATCGCTCCGGAAATGACAGAAGCTATCCTAAACCACAATTTAACAAAGATCGCAGATCGGCTGACGGCGAAAAGGGCGCATACAGGGAAAGACCTTCGGGAAGAGATGGTCGTAATTTTGACCATTCCGAACGTGACGATCGGACAAGTAGCGACAGAAGTTATCCCAGACCGCAGTTTGCTAAGGAAAGAAGATCTTCTGAGAGCGAGAAAGGAAGTTTTAAGGAAAGATCTTCCAGAGGAGGTCGCCGCGATTTTGATCGCCCCCAACGCGATGAGCATCGCGGAAAAGAACAATACGGACGCAAATCCTATTCGCGCAAAGCTGCCTCACCAAAAGGCTTTGAAAGAGAAGATAATGGATTGATCAGATTGAATAAATACCTGGCCGATTCGGGTGTTTGCTCACGCCGCGAAGCCGACAAACTGATTGAAGCCGGTGCTGTTACTGTCAACGGAAAAGTGGTGACACAACTGGGAACCAAAGTTAGCAGGGACGACAAGGTAGCTTATGGCGGGCAAACCCTCAGAAGGGAGGTGCTTCGTTATGTACTGCTTAACAAACCCAAGGGTTTTTTGACTACGGCTGACGACCCGATGGATCGTAAAACCGTGATGGAATTAGTGGCCAAGGCCTGTGATGAACGCATTTATCCCGTTGGCCGCCTGGATAGAAATACACTTGGATTGCTATTGCTGACTAATGATGGCGAATTGGCCAAAAAGCTCACCCATCCCAAATATGGTGTAAAAAAACTGTATCATGTCACACTCGACAAAGCGCTTACAAAAAACGATTTGCTAAAAATTGCTGATGGAATTGAGCTCGAAGATGGTCCCATTAAAGTAGATGTCATAGCCTGGGTCACTGGTGTGGAATCGAAAAAGGAAGTAGGAATCGAATTGCATTCAGGCCGCAATCGCATTGTACGTAGGATTTTTGAAAGCCTTGGCTATAAAGTGGAAAAGCTGGATCGGGTGCGCTTTGCCAGCCTCACCAAGATCAATCTCCCGCGTGGACATTGGCGTCATTTATCCGAAAAGGAAGTATCGATGCTTAAAATGTTGAAATAGAAAGTAATAGATTCAAAAAAATGCCGGGAAACTAATTTTCCGGCATTTTTTCTTTTAACACGAAAAGCTTAATACCTGTTAATGCAATTCAGATCACTGAAAGCAATCTTTAGGCGTTCGATCATAGCTTTTTCACCTTCGCGAAGCCATTTGCGCGGGTCGTAATATTTTTTGTTTGGGCTGTCTTCGCCATCCGGATTTCCAATCTGAGCTTGCAGATAATCGTGGTTTTTAGCTTCAAACTTACGCACACCATCCCAGAAGGCCCACTGGGTATCGGTGTCAATATTCATTTTTACCACGCCATATCCAAGGGCTTCTTTGATTTGTGCAGGCTCTGATCCCGAACCTCCGTGGAATACAAAATTCACAGGATTGGGGTCTGTTTTAAATTTTTCCTGAATATATTTTTGGGAATTATGCAAAATGATGGGTTGCAATTTTACATTGCCAGGCTTATAAACACCATGCACATTGCCAAAAGCTGCTGCCACCGTAAAGCGATCACTCACACTCCGAAGCACTTCAAAAGCACGGGCTACCTCTTCGGGTTGGGTGTAAAGTTTTGAGCTGTCAACACCGCTGTTATCCACACCATCTTCTTCACCGCCCGTGATACCCAGTTCAATTTCAAGCGTCATGCCCATTTTCGACATGCGTTCGAGGTAGCGTTTGCTTATTTCAAGGTTTTCCTCCAGAGGCTCTTCCGAAAGATCGAGCATATGAGAACTGAACAACGGCTTTCCATATTGCTTGTAAAATGCTTCTCCGGCATCGAGCAGACCATCAATCCAGGGAAGTAATTTTTTGGCAGCATGATCGGTATGCAAAATAACAGGAACACCATAGTATTCAGCTAATTGATGAATGTGGTGGGCTCCGGAAATAGCTCCTGCAATGGCTGCTTTTTCACCTTCGTTGCTAAGGCCCTTTCCGGCATAAAAGGCTGCTCCTCCATTCGAAAACTGAATGATAACAGGTGAGTTCACTTCGCGGGCAGCTTCGAGCACAGCATTAACAGAGTCGGTTCCTATAACGTTGACGGCTGGCATCGCATATTGACCGGCTTTGGCAAATTTAAAAATGGTTTGCAGGTCGTCGCCACTGGCAACACCCGGCTTTACGTGATCAGATAATTTGTTCGACATGATTAAAAAATTTTATGTTATTGGTATTAATTATTCAAGGATTTTTGAATCAGTTTGATAATGATTAAATGAGTTGTTCTAATTTGCTAAGTTTATCCAATTGATTTTTAATGATGGTCATTAATTCGTTTTTATTAATAGGTTTGGCAATATAATCATCAAAACCTGCCTCGAGCATTTTTTCTCGATCGCCGGCCATGGCATAAGCAGTTTGGGCAATAAATGGGATATTTTTATAAATGGGATAATCTGCTTTTATCTTGTGCATCAATTGAATTCCATCCCAGGGCGAAGGCAGGTTGATATCAAAAAGCATCACCTGAAAGACATGAGCTTTTTTATGTCGCTCGCTGATGATCTTGAGTGTTTCTTCTCCGTCCACAGCCATAGTAATTTGCCCTGCTTTTTGAAGTATTTTTTGAAGCACCAGGCGATTCATCCGGTCATCTTCTACGATAAAAATGTCCAGTCTGCCAATTTCAGGTGCATTGGGTATTGGAAGTTCTGATAAAACAGTTTGTTTTTCGTTTGCATTGGGTTTGCATGATAAACCTATAGTAACTGTGGTACCCACATTGCGTTTACTGTCAATTTGTATTTCGCCCTGCATCAGATCGAGCAATCTTTTGGCCAGTGGAAGTCCTAAACCGGCACCCTGGTAGGAGCGGCCATAGCCCGAACTTTCTTGTCTGAAAGCTTCAAAAAGGTGGTGCTGATAGGAATCTTCCATGCCAACACCGGTATCTTTTATTTTGATAATAACCCTGTTATTCTGAGGGTTGTAATGGCTGTGGATGGTAACAAATCCTTCGTTAGTGTATTTGATCGCATTATCAACCAGGATATGAAAAACACGCATTAGTTTGGCAGTATCAGCAATGATTGGCGGTACTTCTTCCAGTTTGGCTTTGAATGCCAGTGATTTTTCGTTTGCAGCAAAAATGGTGAGATCAATCACATTTTGAAGAATTTCATTTACAGCACATTCGTGAAGTTCTATATCTATGTCGTTGGCTTCGATCCGACTGATATCAATGATGTTGTTGAGCAGGTTTAGTAACCTGTCGCCACTTTGTTGTATGCCCTGTGCATACTCGTAAAGCGTTTTGTTCTCCATCAGCGAAAGCTCTGTTTCGAGCAAGCTCGAAAATCCAATGATTCCATTAAGTGGCGTACGGATTTCGTGACTCATATTACCAAGAAAGGCGTTTTTCAGGTAATTGGCATCTTCGGCTTTTTTGAGGGCGATTTTAAGTTTGAGGTCTTTCTCGCGATGCTCTTGAAGCTTTGACTCCAGTTCGGCAGTCCGGCTCTTTACTTCGGCTTCGATGGCTGCTTCTTTTTGCTTGTATTCCCCGAGAAGCTTTTGTTCGGCTTGTTGTAGCGATTTGAGTTTTTTTTGAGTTTTAATTCTTTTGTATATCGTCAGAATAAGTAAGATAACTAAGAGCAACAAGGCCGCAACAAGAATGATGGTGTTTGCACTAATAGAGTCAGCTTGTTTTTTATTGGTTAATTCCGCAAACGGTTTCGAAGCCTGGTTTTCCGAAGAATAATTGGATTCAGCCAAAAGCGTGAGGGCTTTGTTGAGGTAATAGGCAGCACTGTCGAAATTGTTTTGATCAGCCTGAATCCCGGCCAGTAGTTTTAAGGCTTCGATATTGTACTGGATATCAGTTGAGTTGTGTTTTGTATCGGCTGTAATGACTTTTAAATAACGTATGGTAGTGCTGGTGTCGATATGGAGGTAGGCTTTTGCCAGCTCCAGCTTTATTGCCTTCTGATCATCGGTAGCAGCTTCAGAAAGCTTCATTTCGAGGCTGTCTATCTTAAATACCAGGCGTGCTGATTGTGCTTGCACATTACTATATTGCAGCAAAACCAGAATGCACACAAAAAAAATCAATCCATATTGAATTAGTTTTTGAAAATTGTATTGCATTGTAAATAAGTTGCTCAAGAGCTGGGAATGCATTTTTCCTGCGTTTACTCACACAAAGTTACACTAAATTTTGATTGAGACTTTCATAATCAATGAGCGAAAGTTAGCCGCTGCTTAAGTTTTTATCATCTAAAATTTAAGACGCATTGCTAAGATATTTCGATTATGTATCCAGACTGAAAAATGTTGGTTCGTTTCGGCAAAACCCTCATTGTGAAATAAATAACACTATTCTTATTTGGTCTAAATTATCATTTTTTGAATTAAGTTGTATCTTTACCGGCTTTAATTCGGATTTAAAAAGCATTAAAAATCTGGAATAAAACAACATACATTTAATCTATGATAAAAAAAGTATTAGTAGCCAACAGGGGCGAGATAGCTGTACGCATCATGCGTTCGTGCAGGGAAATGGGCATCAAAACGGTAGGGGTTTTTTCGGAGGCCGATCGTAGCTCGATGCATGTGCGCTATGCTGATGAGGCTTACTTTATCGGACCATCGCCTTCGGCTGAGAGCTACCTGAGAATGGACAGAATTCTGGAGGTAGCCAAAAAGTCCGGTGCAGATGCCATACATCCCGGATATGGTTTTTTATCCGAGAATGCTTCTTTTTCGGCTTTATGCCAAAAGGAAGGCATTATTTTTATCGGCCCCGATCCTTATGCAATCGAAACCATGGGCGATAAAATTACCGCACGCAAAACAATGATTGCAGCCAATGTGCCAGTTGTGCCAGGCACCACCGAACCCATTACCGATCTTAAAAAGGCAGTTGAAGTGATTAAGGAAATCGGCTTACCTGTGATGATCAAAGCCAGTGCCGGTGGAGGTGGAAAAGGAATGCGACTGGTAAAGGAAGAATCAAAGATTATCGAAGCTGTTTCGGCAGCACGCTCCGAAGCCAAAGCAGCTTTTGGTGACGATGCTGTTTATATTGAAAAATATATCGCTTCGCCGCACCACATTGAGTTTCAGATATTAGGAGATAAACATGGGAATGTGGTTCACCTTTTTGAACGGGAATGTTCGGTTCAGAGAAGGCATCAAAAAGTGGTTGAAGAAACGCCATCACCCATCATGACCTCCGAAGTGAGAGCCCGGATGGGCGAAGCTGCAGTGGCTGCCGCCAAAGCTGTGAACTATCATGGTGCAGGAACCATTGAGTTTATTATGGATGACAATCTGAACTATTACTTTTTGGAGATGAATACCAGGCTTCAGGTGGAGCATCCGATTACGGAACGTGTGGTAGGTGTGGATCTGGTGAAGCAGCAAATAAATATTGCCAACGGATTGCCACTCAAGTTTAAGCAGGAAGATCTGAAACAAAGCGGACATGCCATCGAGGTACGGATCTATGCCGAAGATTCGGATAATAACTTCATGCCTTCGCCCGGAATAATAAAACACATAACCGAACCATTGGGATTGGGTGTGCGACATGATGGATATGCCTACGAAGGCTATGAAATACCGATGTATTACGACCCTATGATCTCAAAGCTTATCGTTTGGGGCGAAACACGTGAAGAAGCAATAGCCCGCCTTAAACGTGCCTTGTACAACTACAAAATCACTGGAGTAAAAACCTCCATACCTTATTTGCATCGTATTCTGGAAGTGCCGGCCTTCGTAGAAGGACGTTACAACACGCATTTTATTGAAGAGAATCAGCAATACCTTCAGCCCCGCAGACATTGTAGCGGACGATGCGAGGACGTTGCTGCCATCACTGCCTTTTTTGATTATCTCACCAAGCTTGAGAAATTGCAACCCACAGTACCCACAAAAGAGCTGGGAAGCAGCTGGAAAGACTTTGGTCGGAAACGTTCGATTTTGAGATTGTAAAATATTTATCCCACTACATTATGTCGTACGAAATTAAGATTAACGATCGCATTGCACAGGCAGAATTATTGAGCCGAAATGGGAATCAAATTCAGGTAATGCTTGATGACAAACTCTATGAGCTTGATATAGTTGAAGTTGAAAGAGGTGTTTATAGCATTATTCATGATAATAGTTCGTTTAATGTTGAATTGGTGGAAGCCAAAAACGCTAAAAACTATACCGTAAATACCCTATACGAATCCTTTGATGTACAGATAATTGATGCTGAATCGAAGTACTTGATGAATCGTAAAAAAGATGACGGGGAAGACGATCTGGTAATCGCTTCACCGATGCCCGGAAAAGTGGTTAAAGTTCTTGTTAAAGCAGGCGATCGGGTTAAGGCCGGTGAAACTGTTGTCGTAGTTTCGGCCATGAAGATGGAAAGTGAGTATAAAGTGAAGCAGGATCGGCTGATAAAAAAAGTACTTATAAAGGAAGGTGATACCGTGGCCGGAGACCAGCCTATGGTGATTATTGAATAAGAAATCAACAGAAAAAAGGAAAACCATGTCAATAGAAAACAAATTCAAACTGCTTCAGGAAAAAGACAGCCAAGCCGAACTTGGAGGTGGAGAAGAGCGCATCGGTAAACAACATGCGGCCGGACGCAAGACAGCACGTGAAAGATTAATTGACCTGCTCGATCCCAATACTTTTGCCGAGATCGACAAATTTGTTACCCATCGCACAACTGATTTTGAGATGGACAAACAAAAGTTTTTGGGAGATGGTGTGGTTACGGGTTATGGAAAAATAGACGGACGTCTGGTATATGTATTTGCTCAGGATTTTACTGTTTTTGGAGGTTCATTAAGCCGTGCCAATGCGGATAAAATTGTTAAGATCATGGATTTAGCCATGAAGATGGGTGCACCGGTGATCGGACTGAACGATTCAGGAGGAGCACGCATTCAGGAAGGTGTGGAAAGCCTGGGAGGTTATGCCGATATTTTTTATCGCAATGTGATGTCATCAGGTGTCATTCCACAGATTTCTGCCATTCTCGGACCCTGCGCCGGTGGTGCCGTTTATTCGCCGGCTATTACCGATTTTATTATGATGGTAAAAGATACCTCTTATATGTTCGTAACCGGACCTGATGTAATCAAAACCGTTACACACGAGGAAGTTACAAAAGACGAGCTGGGTGGTGCCATGACGCATAATTCCAAAAGTGGTGTGGCTCATCTGATGGCCGAAAATGACGAACAAGCCATGATGATGCTTCGCGAATTGCTGAGCTTTCTGCCTTCAAACAATATGGAAGATCCGCCAGTGAAAGTGTGTACGGATAACATCAATCGCGAGGATGATAAGCTTGATACCATTGTGCCCGATGATCCTAACAAGCCCTACGATATGCACGAGATCATCAGTAAGGTTATTGATGATCATCATTTCTTTGAAATACAACCTTATTATGCCAAAAATATCATCGTGGGATTTGCCCGTCTGGGTGGTAAACCGGTAGGTATTGTTGCCAATCAGCCGGCGGTTTTGGCTGGCGTGCTCGATATCGACAGCTCCACCAAAGCAGCCCGTTTTGTCCGTTTTTGCGACGCCTTTAATATTCCGTTAATCACCTTTGAGGATGTGCCTGGATTTTTGCCCGGAACCACGCAGGAGTTTGGCGGAATCATCAAACACGGAGCTAAACTGTTATATGCCTTTGCAGAAGCAACAGTGCCCAAATTGACTGTCATCACCCGCAAAGCCTATGGCGGAGCTTATGATGTGATGTCGAGCAAGCATATTGGTGCGGATATGAATTTCGCCTATCCAACTGCCGAAATTGCAGTGATGGGTCCCGAAGGTGCTGTTAATATTATATATAAGAATAAATTAAACGAGGAAGAGAGAAAAAAAGCTATTGACGACTATCGTTTAACTTTTGCCAGCCCATACAAAGCAGCTGCTTTGGGCTATATTGATGAAATCATTTATCCCCGACAAACCCGCGTAAAGCTGATACAGGCACTGGAAATGACACAATCAAAGTCAAAGCTTAACCCTCCTAAAAAACACGGAAATATTCCACTTTAATTGAACATTAAAGTTTCTTGAAAAGCCGGTTAGTAAAATCTGACCGGTTTTTTATTTAAACAGCGAATAGAAATTTT